>CAIRBC010000102.1 GCA_903876685.1 uncultured Nitrosomonadales bacterium
GGGCTGGTTCAGTAAAGCGCTCTTTCCAGTGTGGGTGGTGCTCATCCCTGCCAATAGAAATCTGTGGCTCAACGTTCGCTACAGTGCAAATATTTACATTGTTATCACTGAAATAGCCCGTATCAGCCAATTGTTAATGGTCATTTAAAATGAGCCAGTTTCGGACATTAATTTTGAGCCACTTTCCAGGATTTTTCTTTTACCGATAAATCTGAGACAGTCCCGAATTTGATATTCGAGGACTGCCATGAAGGAGTGGATTGTGATACACAAAATTAAATCGTTGTTCGATAACGGTCACGGAATGACCGAGCGCCAGATCGCAAAGGAATTGGGTCTATCGCGAAATACAGTGAGTAAATACTTGCACATGCCAGAAGCCGAGCTTGCCCATCAACTTGAAGAATCTAGCAGAATCAAGAAGCTGGATGCTTATCGCGTATTTATTATTCAGCAGTTACAAACCTATCCTGGCCTGTCAGCGGTCAAGGTAATGCGCAAATTGAAGGCAAAGGTTGATGTTCTGGATGTGTCTGACCGTTCAGTGCGTCGCTACATTAATGAATTAAAACAGGAAATAAGCTTCAAACAGCCGCGCTATTATGAACCTGTCATCGATATGGTGCCGGGTGTGCAATGCCAGGTTGACGGCGGCGAACTCCGCAATGTGATGGTGGCAGGCCGTGAGACGACCGTTTATTTCATGGTGTTTGTATTGTCCTTTTCACGACTGATGCATGTATCGGTATCCCCTCGTCCAGTCGATACGCAAACGCTTATTCATCAACATGATGCAGCGTTCCGCTATTTTGGGGGCAGACCGCAGGAATGTGTTTACGATCAAACGAAATTGGTCGTCATCAGCGAGGTATTCCGCGAGTTGACTTTGAATCAGCATTTTCATCAATATGCGACCACTGCTGGATTCCATATCCGGGTCTGCGAAGGCTACGATCCTGAAAGCAAAGGTAAAGTGGAAGCTGGGGTGAAATACATCAAGCAAAATGCACTCTATGGAGAAACATTCAAGGACTGGAACGCCCTCGAAGCGTACATGGCAGATTGGCTGAATACGGTTGCCAATCAACGCATTCATGGCACGACAGGACAGCAACCACTGGTGCATTATGAAGCCGGGGAAAGAGGCAAAATGCAGTCATATTTAGCGCCTGTGTGCCTGCAAAACAAGGCGCTTGCCCAGGAGGTGCGGCAGGTAGATAAAACCAGCCTGATTTCATGGCAATCGAACAAATATTCCGTGCCCATGGCCTATCAATCCGCCAAGGTTGGGGTGTCTGTCAATATGGGAATGCTGCTCGTCCACGATCTGGAAAGTGGCGATCAGATTGCGGAGTACACGATCAGTCTGGAAAAAGGTCAGATCATCAAAAACACGCATCATTACCGCGATATTCAGATTCGGATAGACAAGCTTGAGGCAGATATAAAACAACAGGTTGGAGATATATATGGGCAGCAGCTCTGTGCTTTGCTGAAAGCAAGTTCGCCAAAAATCTACAAGGATCAGTTGCTGGGTACCAAACAGGTTATTCAGGCACATACAGATCAGCATGGCGAGATCGGTACGGATTTACTGGCACGCATCCTGGCTTCACCGCGTTTAACAGCGACCCGATTACGCGATATGCTTCTTGCCTATCAACAACATCCCGAACGCTTGTCCGTTGATATGGCGGTTAAAATTCAATCAAGTGACCCCATATCAC
>CAIRBC010000103.1 GCA_903876685.1 uncultured Nitrosomonadales bacterium
CGCTGCAATATTATGATTATATTGATTAAAATTTGGTACTTGTTAAACTCCGGTTAAACCAAGCGCATGGTTCTTTCGATCATCGCGTAGCAGTAGAGCCGAAATCCACAGAGAAAACCCCATCACTAAGGCAATTGAGAATTGAGCGCGTATTCTTGAGGTTGACTGTTGGTCAGTAATGTTTCTCAACTCAGTCACTTCATCCATCGCAGCGACGGCAATGATCGGGTAGTTGACCAGATGTCTCCATGAGAACAACAGTGGCACTTTATCGGTAATAGTGGTTTCCCGGAAAATGCCATGATCTCCCGAATGCGAACGCATAAAGGGACGATCTGAAGGCGAGGTCAACTTGAAACCATCCTCCATTTTTCTGCTACATACAAGGATCCTGCCATCTTCACGGACAATCGAAATCATGTCATTTGGATTAATATGCAGCGACCAGAGGTTATTTGAAAGGTAATCCGGTCGCAAAGGAATACCAATGACACCTGCAAAATGTTTGCCATTCCAAATGGGGCGGCTAAACTCAATAATCGGGACTCCAGAGAGTCGCCCAAGCCTAGGATTGCTGATAAATAATTGGTCTATTGTGCTATTGATATGCACCTGGAAATATTCTTGATCAGCAAAAGATATCGGTTGAGGTGTCGCACCTGGCTTGTTCTCAGATGAATAGACCTGATGACCGTTTGCATCGAGTACGTTAACGAATTGAATCATCCCCTTTGGATAGGTTGAAAGAATGTCCCTCGCTGATTGATCAAAATCCTTGTGGTTATGCACAAATATGGCTCTTAAATTTTTAATCGTGGTATCCAGACTTCGTAGCTCAGCATCGAGTTGCTGGTCTACAGCCTCGTTAATTTGCTGTACATGCAACTCATTACGGCGCTTGGCCGTATCCATTTCAATCCGCTGAGTATCAAGTAGCGATAACCAATAGATAAAGCAAGCGATGCTTGAAATCAGCAAGATGATCAGCGGGTAAATAATACTGCGGCTTAGGGGTCTCATGGCAAGCGACAAACTAAAAATCATCGAATAGTTATAATTCTACGCTGCGTTACTATCGGTTGCTACAAAAGTCTTTGACCGACCTTCATCTCGGACACGGCACGAACTTGAACAGCCTGCTATGCAGTTAGTCGCTCCAAAATATCACACCTGGATTGCACGTCGATGGACTGTATGGCACTATCAAGATACCTCCAATGGTGGGCACTGCGCAGCTCCAGGGATCTAAAAAATACCAGGCGGTATGGGATGCGATATTCGATCGCCAAAGATCCGCAGTCGGGCAGAAAACGGCAGATAATGTTAAAGGAGAATGGACAATGAATATTAGCAAACCCCTGATACTGAACGGACGCCCCATAGGCGGTGGCAAGGAACCACTGGTGTGTATGCCGTTAGTGGCAAAAACTGAATCGGCCTTGTTGCATGAACTGTCTATCGTTAGCGCAAAAGCCCCTGATCTGATTGAGTGGCGCGTCGATTTCTTCGAGGGTATAGCCGATACACCGCGAGTCCTCGCCCTGGCTGCTCAGATTGCGCAAGCGGCTGCCGGTATCCCCATCATCTTCACTCGTCGCTCGATACGCGAAGGGGGAGAAAAAATCGCATTGAATGAGGCACAGGTGCTGGCTTTGTATCAGGCGGTATGCGCCGCAAAATGTGTGGATTTTGTCGATTATGAACTAAGCAGCGACCCGCAGCATTTTCAGGCAGCGCTGCATGCCGCGCATCAGGCTGGCGTGCAGCTAATCGCTTCGTTCCACAACTTCCAACAAACCCCACCCTCCGCAGAAATTGTCGCAAAATTTATTCAGGCGGAACAGGCAGGCGCCGATATCGCCAAGGTGGCGGTGATGCCACGTGTCATCGAAGATGTGCTGACCCTGCTTTCTGCGACACTCGATGGCAACCGCATTATCAAACTACCGATCATCAGTATCTCGATGGGTTCGTTTGGATCACTGAGTCGTCTGTTCGGCTGGGTCTTCGGCTCGTCAGTTACCTTTGCCGTCGGTGCGCAGCCATCGGCACCCGGCCAGATACCGGTGGAGGAATTGCGTACCGTGCAGGAAATTTTACAGCGTACGCTCGCACTCAGGTAAAGTTACCGCTACTCTTCGGCGCAATCGGCTACGCTTATTGAATCCAACGCATAAGCTTAGGTCGTGATCGCGTAGCGAGCCACGACCTGAACCGTTTGTTATTTATCAATAAATTATCTGTAAAATATGGCAAGTATTCGGCCAACCCATAGCCTTCTCATGAACTACCCTAATACAAATAGAGTAGAGCAAAATTCTTTCGGTTGCATACCACTGAATTAACGTGAAACACGCGTAGCGACTTACTCCCGGCTACGCCCCCCTCGCTGCGCTCTCCCCGCTTGCGGGAGAGGGATGGGGTGATAACCAGCCACTTGGTTGCTGTCTTTTGGCAACCTCGTGGAGTGGCTAGTGGGTTCATCAGGGAAACGGACATGGCGGTTTCATTACAAGAGGTGGCATCATTGCCATGTCCGTTAGTAGCAGTGATGCATCCACTATTTTCGTTAAATTCAATTCGAAATTTTGGTCAAATGGATTTTCATCACAGAGTAATTACATGAAAATGTTAAAAATCATCATGATATTTTTCCACGATAGCGAGTCCAACCGGGGGGCGGGCTTCCAGCCCGCCTGGCGGCCAGGATGGCCGCCCCCCAGTCCGATGACTCAGGCCACGTGGGTAATTCCAACCACCTAAGCCGTTTGTCAAATGGATTTTTTCACAGAGTAATTAATCATGATATTTTTCCACGATAGTGGCTTGGTCCAACCGGGTACGAATCAAAACTCACTAGCAAGCACCAGGTTTTGCAGCCGCTCCCTTTGCATTCTGTTCTTTTCCGCTATCGGTTCCATTGCCAGATTTATCCTGATCTGACTTGTCAGTGTCTGATTTATCAGCAGTCTTCTCGGAGTCTGATTTATCAGCAGGCTTGTCACTTGCCGGCTTGCTGGCGACGGATTTATCAGCAGGCTTGTCGCTTGTCGATTTATCTGGAGTAACTCCTGGCGCAGGTGAATCTGCAGGTGCCCCCCCAAAACTGTTTGAATCATTGCCAATGGTTCCACCCGGAGGTCCAAAAGTTGCGGGCATAGGGGTAGAGGAAGTCGTGGAAGTCGGTGTGGGCGAGGCGGATGGCGGCTCAGCATGAGTATCATGAGTGACCGGTGTAACCGATGAAGTTTCAGCTTGATTTTTTACTGTCGATAAATCCGAATCAACTACGGATGTTGAGCCGCAGGCTGCTTCCGAATTACAGGAAAAATTCTTGCCGGAAACCGCGTTTGCGATAATGATTTTCGCAAAAATATTGGACTTGCCTGAGGGCAGCGGAACGGAATCAATCTTTCCTCCTGCTTTAATATCAACACCACCTGCAGCAGCATCGATGCTGGCAATCTTAATATCCCCAAGGGCACTGATAACTATATCACCTCCGCTCGACACAATACTGGCATCTGGACTCATGGTAATAGTGGTCGGCGGATCGATAATCAGTTTACCACCCGCTGAGGAAACCTTCCCGGTCAGATTAAGCGGTTGCCCATCTTGCTTGTAAGTCAGCGGAGAAGCATCGCCGGTCGTGAAATTCAATAGTGTAACCGCCGCTGTCGGCGTATTGGAAATGTATCCGGCTCCTGTGGTGGTACTTGCATCCAGACTAACTGTAGAAAGTTGCAAAGGCGCAGACTGGCTGCCCAGGCCGGTGGCTGCCGTTAATTTAACGCTCGGTGAATTCAGATTTACGATGCTCGCAGTAACCGTATTAAGAATGGCACCGGTATTCGCCTGAAGTATCACGGACGGCGCGCTGAGACTGAGCACGCTGAGATCACCGGTAAGCTGGGTGATGCTGGCGATGGCGTTACCCGTTAACGTAATAGTGCCACCTGTCTGGCTGAAACTGTTCGTCACATTCAGATTACCGGTACCCGAAACATTGCCGGCACTCTGCTGATAGCTGGCGATGGAAAGTGTATTGGCCGCCACTACCAGATTTCCGCTGCTGGTCAGTTTGTTCAGTGTGGTAAGACCAGAGACGCCGTTGTCATAAGTGACCGTTGCCCCGGAGGGAATGATTACCGTCGCCACATTATTGTAATCGGGGGTTGCGCCACCCCAGTTGGCTGCAACCGACCAGTCGCCGGAGATATTTTTAAAAGTAACGCTGTCTAGCTGGCTGATAGTGCCTGTTGCGGATTGCCTGTTGATTGTGTAATTCAAACCTTTATTACCGTCAGTCAGCACATAGCCGTCATTGACGTTAAGTGTGCTACCCAACACACCCAGCACGTGCCTGCTGGCAAAAGACTGTGACAAGCCAGTCAGCGTGTCACCTGTTTGCAAGCCAGTATAGGTTACGGTAGCTGTCGAGCTGCTGGTACCGTCATAGGTCTTGCTGTCGGTCACCGCATTAAGGTTCAGCGTTGCCTGAGTGATAGTGCCTGTTGCGGCTTTACTGACAATACTGTAGTTCTTTCCGCTATTTCCGTCCGTCAACACATAAGTGTCATTAACGTTCAGTGTGCTGCCCAGCGTACCCAGCACGTTTTTGCTGGAAAACGATTGTGATAAGCCGGTTAGCGTGTCACCTGTTTGTAAGCCTATAGGGGTTACTGTAGCAATCGAACTGTTGGTACCGTCATAGGGCTTGCTATCAGTCACCGCATTAAGGTTCAGCGTTGCCTGAGTGATCGTACCTGCAGCAGGTTTGCTGACTATGTTGTAGTTTTTCCCGCCATTCCCGTCTGTTAGCACATAGCCGTCATTCACATTCAGTGTGCTGCCCAGTGCTCCCAGCACGTTTTTGCTGGCAAAAGACTGTGACAAGCCAGTCAGCGTATCACCTGTTTGCAAGCCAGCATAGGTGACGACTCCTGCTGAACTGGTTTTACCGTCATAGGACTTGCTGTCGGTCACCGCGTTAATGTTCAAATTGGCCGCGTTTATCGTGCCCTTGCCAGTAACGCCCGTCAAAGTGTAGTTAGCAGCCGATGCCCCGGTCAACGCCAACCCGGAAAAAGAGACCAATGTTTTATCGATACCGACATTTTTATCAGCCGTTTGTGCGGTTCCTGCAGACAGGCTCACCGAATCGCCGCTTAGCACATTGCTGATACCCAGTTGTGCTGTCGTAAAGTTCACCGTACCGTCGTATACCTTGCTGCCTGCCAGAGTGATACTCACCATCCTCTCAATGATATTGGTCAGGGTACTGGTCTGATCCGTGATGGTGTAATTGCCGACATCGGCACCGCTATAGTTGCTGGTCAGTGTGACCGTCTTATTTAGCCCTACATTCGCATCGCCAAAAACGCCGGTAGCGTTTACCGTGACGGCATCCTTGGGCAACAACCCGGAATAAACCGCATTCGCAGTATTGACGGTTGCGACGGTCGAGCCGTCATAAACCTTGTTGCTGGCAGTGATGCCGCTAATGGTCAGCGATGCCTTGCTGATATCAGCCCGGGTGCTGGCCTGATCAGTAATGCTGTAGTTGCCGACATCGGCGCCAGTATAGTTGCTGGTCAGGATAACCGTCTTGTTGGTACCGGCATTTTTATTCTCGAAAACACCTGTCGCACTTAACTTGACGATATCGCTGCCTAACAACCCGCTATAAATCGCGTTCGTGGTATTAACCGTTGCATCTGTGGTGGCGTCATATTTCTTGCTGGCGGCGGTGATTCCACTCAGCGTCAGCGGTGCCTTACTAATGTTCGCCGTGGTGCTCTGTTGATCCTTGATGCTGTAGTTATTAACATCCGCACCGGAATAGCTGCTATTCAACGTAACCGTTTTGTTGTTGCCTGCATTCTTGTCATTAAAAGTTCCTGTCGAGCTTACCGTGACCGTATCACCGCTCAACAACCCGGTGTATAGCGCATTCAGCGTACTTACCGTAGCAAAGGTAGTGCTGTCATAGACCTTGTTGGCAGCCGTGATGCCGCTCAAGGTCAGCGGTGCCTTGCTGATACTGCCTTTCCCGCTAACGCCGGTCAACGTATAGTTGTCAGCCGATGCCCCGGTCAGCGCCAGCCCTGAAAAAGATATAAAGGGCTTGTCTATGCCCACATTCTTGTCGGCCGTTTGTGCGGTTCCTGCAGACAAGCTCACCAAATCACCGTTGGCAATATTGCTGATAGCCAACTGAGCGGTGGAAAAAAGCGCCGTGCCGTCATAAATCTTGTTGCCATCAAGTGCTATCGAGACCGCCAGCGAGTTGATAGTGGCTATTGCACTTGCCTGACTAATGATGTTGTAATTGCCTGTATCAGCGCCGCTATAGTTACTGGTTAGTATGACTGTCTTGTTTAGCCCTGCATTCTTGTTGTTGAAAACGCCCGTCGCGTTGACCGTGACTGCATCATTTAGAACCAGTCCGGTATAAAGTGCATTCGTGGTATCGACCACGGCGCTGGTCGTTCCGTCATACAACTTGTTACTCGCCGTGATACCGCTCAGCGTCAGCGTGGCCTTGCTGATGCTTCCTTTGCCTGATACACCGGTCAGTGTGTAGTTGCCAGCCGATGCACCGGTCAGCATCAGCCCGGAAAAAGATACAAAGGGCTTGTCTATACCCACATTCTTGTCAGCAGTCTGAGCCGTTCCGGCTGACAGGCTCACTGAATCGCCGCTGTAGACATTGCTAATACTTAACTGAGCCGTGGAAAAGTTCACTGTGCCGTCATAAACTTTGCTGCCTGAAAGCGCCAGGCTGACAACCTGGGAACTAATCGTCATATTTCCGCCGATAAGGTCATAACCCTGTTGTGTCGAATAATAGCCATTATAAAAGTTGGCATTGGTGCCAGTGGCAGCAGCACCCAAGATATTGCCACTGGCGACAATGCTTGCAGCAGTTTGTTTGGCACTGTTGTAAAACATGGTGACATCAGGCGCGCCTGTCAGCGTCAAGGGTGTCAAAAAACTGGTGAGTAAAGGATAGGTATGGCCTTCATAGATACGCCAGACTTTGCCGCTGCCACCGGTATTGGCGATATTCCAGACCGCATAAGTTGCCTGTTGCATCATCTGGGCAGTAGTCAGGCCGACGCCGCGACCATCCGATAAATCTGCCTGTCCAGAGCTGGTGATGTCCCAATAACTATTAGTGATGGTGCCGATATTGAATTTAAAGCCAAACAACCCCCCATCTCTGGCTTTGCCGGTGGCATAGCTGTTGCTGATAGTTCCCTTGCCGCCCCCCACCAGGCCGCCTTCCCAACCGGCAGATAGCCCGCTCACATTACCCGTTGCATAGCTGTTGCTGATGGTGCCGCCTGTATCATTCCCCACCAGTCCGCCACCCCCGAAATTGGAATAATTGGGGCCGCTTCCACCAACAATATTGCCGGTGGCATAGCTTCCACTGATGGTACCGGCGTTGCTTCCTGCCAATCCGCCGAAGCCACCATTATTAAAATAGAGTACGTTGCCTCCGCTGACATTCGCCGTTGCATAGCTATTCCTGATCGTGCCCGAGTTGTACCCCACTAACCCGCCTGCGCCGCCATTCGGAGCATTCTTGTTACCCCCCGCCGAAACATTGCCGGTCGCATAACTGTTGCTGATGATTCCAGAATTTACCCCCGCCAGGGCACCCACATTCCAGTTGCCACTAATACTGCTGCCCACCAGGCCGAGATTGCTAATACCGGAGCCAGCATTGATATAGCCAAACAAACCTATATAATCAGTCGTTGGCAGATTGATGGTCAGATTACTGACCGTATGATTCATTCCATCAAACACACCCGTAAAATGGTTAGTTGCATCCCCTACCGGCGCAAAACCAGCTCCTGCATTCAAACTGCCGGAAGCGGTTGCGTCGATGTTTGCGCCCAGCGCGTAGCTTCCAGAAAGGTTGGTATTCATCGCCTGAAGCTGACTGAGATTGTTCACCAGCATCCATGCGGTATAGGGAGTTGAGCCCATACTGGCAGAATAACTGGTCGGGTTATTGTAGGCAGTCGGGTTATAATAAAGATCGGCACGTCCGCCGCCGCTCAGTGCGACGCTACCGCCGACACCGAAATAAATGCTGCCGGTACTGGCGGCATTCTGATCAGCTCGCACCAACAAGTTGCCGGAACCGCTATTGCTGATAACCGCGTTGATATTGACATTGCGCACCGCATTCAGCGTCAGGCTATAAGCGCTTGCCCAACTGATGCCACTATTAATGAAAATATCACCATTGCCGGTACCGCTTTGCAGCGTTTGAATAGTGATATTGCCGGCATTCAGATTGGCTTGTAGATCAGCACTGGACATGAAACTGCTGCCATTGCCCGGATCTGTGGCTGCAATGGTGTAATCAGTCGGATCAATCAGCCAGTTTCCCGCACGACCGTTAGGCGCTTCCGTCGAAACACGTGCTGTATCAGCGACCTGTACATGGGCAGCAGAAGTTTCTATAAATCCCCCTTTAGCCGCAGCACCCGCGGTACCCGCGTCCAAAGTCCCACTGACCTTGACAGTGCCGTTCTGCATATCCGCCAGTACGGAAATATTACCGCCTCCCGCCCCGGTTGCGCTGATCGTGCCACCCGCCTCCACCCGCTTGCTCGCCTTGAGCAATATCCTGCCGCCCTGATTGACCAGGCTGCTGGCATTTAAATTTCCACTATTTTTCACCACGGCTCCCACCATGCCGATACGACCGGTGTCAGCCAGTATCTGACCCAGGTTGGTTGCAGTGTTATTGCTGCCGGTGATTTGCACCGACACGCCGGGTGCGCCGCTATCCATAAGCCTGACCGAATTGCCTGCAGCCAAAATTGTTTCACCCTGCGGGGTAAAAATTATCCCCTGATTTTCGACCTGGGTTGCGATCAGATAAACGGAACCTCCATTGGTGGTGGTTATGGAACCCAGGTTGCGTACCGAACCGGCATTCGGGTTAAACACATAATCATGTTTACCGGAAATAAAATCCGAATTCGATAAATTAAGTGTGGAAGCAACCATACCTGCAACATCGATTCTGGCACCCTGCCCGACCAGGATTCCCGAGGGGTTAATCAGAAAAACTTTACCGTTCGAGCTTAAATTGCCGAGCAGTAATGAGGGATCCTGGCCAAGCACCCGGTTTAGCACGGCGCTGTTAGCCGATTCCTGAACGAAAGTGGTGGTTTCACCCTGAGCTATCGAGAAGCTCTGCCAGTTAATGATCGCATTCGGGCTATTGTTGACAGTTAAAATTTTGCCCGTCTGCTTAAACGCAGCAGCACCATTAACCACCTGTGCGCCTAGCGGGTTGGCATACACGCTAGCGTTAAAACAACAAGCTATCGCGACTGCCAAGCTCTTCAAACGCAATTTTTTGCCTTGTTTACGGTTCGAGCCTGGAGGATTTTCGGATGATTTACGCAACTCCGAAACGGCCATGTCTCGGCAACTGCTCCAGATGACGCTAAATTTATGGTTCATAATGCTGTTTCCTGTTAAATTTCTGCAAGAAAATCCTTCGCGAGCCAGCTCGCTGTTACCTAAACGCGCAAAATTTACGCATGAATTTTTTAAAACGGTTTTTGTCAATGACAGGCACCTCTATAAAACCACTATCGATCGAGGTGTAAACCTACCAGGTTGCGATCAGGCTAACCTGCCCGCGGGAACTACCTGCAATTACACTTCCTGCCGTATCAAACACCTTTGCCCAGTCAAATTTAGCGATGATGTTCTTGCTGTAAGTCAGGCGCAAACCCAGGCCAGCACTGCCAACGGAGACATGAGCAGTGGATTCACCCGCCACCGGGACTTTCCATCCTTCTGCCTGATCGATAAAACCGACCAATCTCAAGCTACCGTTTTGCATTCCGATGACTTGGGCAAGCTCCGGAGTATATAGTTCAAAATTCGCCACATAACCTTTATCACTGGAAAATTCACGTTCAATAAAACCGCGCACGGCATTCGCTCCAACCAACCCCAGGCTTTCGCCGCTGACCAACGCATCAGGAGTATATTGTGCGTTGGCTGCCACACGATATTGCCAGCTGTCAAACACAGCACCGGCCAGGCTACCATTCAAACGCAATACGCTATAGTCGGCTTTGGCACCCGCACCGCCGGTAGGACTGGGACGTACCGCATTAAAATCAGCATCTCTGCCATGGGTGCCGCCAGCAATATTGCGCGATAACGAAACCGCATAATCCAACACATAGGCGGGTTTGGTCAACGTGCCGTTATAAGCAGCGCTGAGAGGATGAACCGTCACCGAAGCCGCAGCCGAACCGCAGCCAGCGGCACCATAACTACCCACCGTACAATTATTGAGATAGGCGCGATAGTCGAGACCGGTGATGATTTTTGAAACGTAGTCGCCTTGACGCGGCAGATAGTAATTGTAATGCGCGCTCAGCACGTCGCCTTTTCCACTGAAACTCAGCGGGCCTGACACCGTGCTGGTGGTTCCTGCATCGGTATCGGAATAGGCTGCAACCAAGTCTATGCTATCACCCAGCGCATAAAGGGGCAGTCGGTAACTGCCGGAAAGCTGCGTCACCTGGCGAACATGACTGGGTGAAGTCGAATAATTGAAGGTTGCCGCCTGATCGCGATTAAACAGATTATTGTGCTGATAACCGACACCGGTACGATACATGCCGGTACTCTGGTTTCCGGTATTATCCATGGTCAGAAAAAACTTGTGGGGTGAGCTGTCATCGACGTTAACTTTTGCATCGACTTGACCTTCCTGCTCAGCAACCGATAACACCACATCGATCTGACGGGTAGGATTTTCATTGGCAAGCCTGATATTTTCAGAGAGTTTGCGTGCGCTAGGGGTAGCCCCTTCCGACAGTGCCGGTAGCGCCTTGCGAATATTGTTGTTGTCGTAATATTTGTTCCCGGAAATCGTTACATGCCCGATCACAGACTCAATCACTTCCAGAACCACGACCCCTTCGGTGATATCCTGTTCGCGAGTGGAAACATTGACAGCCCCATAACCTGCGCCCCGATAAGCGCCTTCCAATGCTTCGAGTGCACGCTGAATATCGGTAAAGCTGCGTCCTTTACCGGTATAGGGCTGAAGTAAACGTTCAATCAACTCCTGCGCCAGCAGGGTATTTCCAACTACCTTGAAGCTTACTATGTTCACCAGCGGCGAATTTACCGCTGCCTCAATATTTTGCTGCGTATTAACCACTTCAGTGCTTGCCAGTTCGGTCATTGCGATCATACTGGGTGTTGCCGCTGTTGCCCTCAGCGCGGGATTATCTGGCTTGCCGGATGAGGCTGCTTCCGCCAACAATGGCAATAAAGCAACCAGCAACACGACAGCTTTGTCTAAAATTCTGCTATGCATGTAAATTCCGTCCTTATTACGGCCCTCAGGCACTATCAAGTTAAACGGGTTGGGTTTCGCGCGAATATACAGCATTTTTAAAACAAGGTGTTAGCCCTGTCATACTATAAGCGGCACTATTGACCTTGAATCGGCTTTCTAAGGTTCTAAACAACCTTGATTTATGGCCGCGCAAGGACTGTCCGCACCAACTCAGGAATATTTAACTCTGCTTCCAAGGTAATCCGGCCAGACGCCATCCATTACTGGTGTTACGATGTTCATTGACATCCTTGTCGCCCTCAAAACCTTCTAGCACATTATAGCAATCGCCATAGCCAGCGAGTGTAGCGGCACTCGCAGCAGAATGGGAACGTATCCCGCTACGGCAGATGAATAACACCAGCGCTTCCTTTTCAACCTGTTGCTCGAGTTGAGCAATGAAATTCGGGTTTTGCTTCATGCCAGGATAGATTGACCAATCTATTTCCACAGCATCGGGTATGCGCCCGACCCATTCCAGTTCGGCGCGGGTTCGCACATCCACCAGTTTTGCGCCGGGTGCGGATTGCAGGATTTCATAGGCTTCATCCGGATAAAGCGCCCCCTCGTAGGGCAGGTTAAGTTCCTTGGCACGTTGTTGCGCTTCTTGTAATATAGCGGAAATTTTTCCCATGTAAACTCACTCCTCATGATATTGTTTATTGAACTTGGCGCAGGTGTTATGCTGCATAACGAATACTAGCGCAACCGACATGAAAAAACACACTCCCGTTAATCAATCTCAAGCCCATATCGGTGCTTTCGAGCCGGTCAACCCGGAACGCTTTGCCGCCGCACAAAAAAGCACCTGGGTGAGCATCGTGATCAATCTGCTGCTGACTTTTTTTCAGGTAGTCGGTGGATTTTTTGCACATTCACAGGCTTTGATGGCCGATGGCTTGCATTCCTTGTCCGATTTGTTGTCCGATGTACTGGTGCTATATGCCAACCGGCACGGCAACAAAAGCGCTGATGCCGACCATCCTTACGGGCATGCGCGCATGGAAACCGCTGCTACCCTGATACTCGGTGCATTTCTCGCGGCACTGGGCGTCGTGTTACTGGTAGCGGCTGCCATACGCCTGCAGCATCCGGATGCCGTTCAGGCAGTCAATCCGATGGCGCTGGCGGTTGCAATTATCGCATTAATTGCCAAGGAAGCCATGTTCCGCTACATGCTGGCCGTAGCCAAACGGGTACGTTCACAGATGCTGGTGGCCAACGCCTGGCATGCACGTTCAGACGCCGCCTCTTCTCTGGTGGTGGTGGTCGGCGTTATCGGCAACCTGCTGGGCTACACTTTTCTGGATTTACTGGCGGCAGCGGTAGTCGGCGTGATGATCGCGCATATGGGCGGCAAACTCGCGCTGGAAGCCATGGAAGAATTGATTGACACCGGACTGGATGCAGAAGAGGTCGAAGCAATCCGGCAAACTTTACTTAATACCCATGGCGTGCTGGGTCTGCACGAATTGCGTACCCGAAAAATGGCTGATAACGCGCTGGTAGATGCTCATATTGTGGTAGATTCCAGGATCAGCGTCTCAGAAGGACATTTTATTGCCGAAACTGCGCGCTATGCGGTGCTGAAAAATCATCATGTACTGGATGTGATGGTACACATCGATCCCGAGGATGATATGCAAAGCAAATCGAGTTCACATTTGCCCGGGCGGCCGATTTTACTGGCCAAGCTTGAAAGCAAACTTGGAAATTCAAATCTGAAGGACAAGCGCATTGTTTTCCATTATCTGGACGGCAAGGTAGAGGCCGAAATATATCTCGATGCCTGCGAGGCAGCAGGTGAATTGCAGGCGACTTACACGGTACAGGGCGATGCTTTATTTCGCAGCATTCGCGTCCATCACGCACAATACTAGTGCACTCTCGCCTGGTTACGCACGGCTTTTGTGCAAATATTTTTTATGCGCTACCGCTTAAGCTTATGGCACAATGGCGGTCTGTTAGTTGCAGGGGACTGGCACGCTTCATGCTGCTAATCTTTGGGTTAGTTGTTTAATTTTTTGTGTTCTTGATGGGAGAAAACTATGTCGTTGACGGCAAAAGATGTGTTAGAAATGATTAAAGACCAGGAAGTCAAATTTGTGGATTTCCGTTTTACCGATACGCGCGGCAAGGAACAACATGTGGGCGTACCTGCCAAATATGTGGGCCTGGATAAATTTGAAGATGGTCACGCGTTTGATGGTTCGTCGATCGCCGGCTGGAAAGGCATTCAAGCTTCCGATATGCTGTTGATGCCTGATCCTGCAACTGCTTATCTCGATCCCTTCATGGACGAAAATACACTGGTGATTACCTGTGACGTGGTAGAGCCTACCGATGGCAAGGGTTATGACCGCGACCCACGTTCCATCGCCAAACGCGCAGAAGCCTATCTGAAATCTTCAGGCATCGGCGATACCGCCTTTTTTGGCCCGGAACCTGAATTTTTCATTTTTGATGCGGTAAACTGGCACACCGATATGTCTGGCTGCTCGGTAAAAATCACTTCAGAAGAGGCTGCCTGGGCTTCTTCTGAAAAATTCGATGGCGGCAACACCGGCCATCGTCCGACAGTAAAAGGTGGCTATTTCCCCGTCCCGCCCGTTGACAGCCTAAACGACATCCGCGCCGCAATGTGCCTTGCTCTGGAAGATATCGGCATCGAAGTCGAAGTACATCACCACGAAGTGGCTACCGCCGGACAATGTGAAATTGGTACCAAATTTAACACGCTGGTGCGCCGCGCGGATCAGACTCAGGTACTGAAATATGTGGTGCATAACGTCGCACATCAATATGGCAAGACCGCAACCTTCATGCCGAAACCCATCGTTGGCGATAACGGTTCCGGTATGCATGTGCATCAATCCATCTGGAAAGACGGCAAGAATCTGTTCGCTGGCAATGGCTATGCAGGCCTTTCTGAAACCGCGCTTTATTATATCGGCGGGATCATCAAGCATGCCAAAGCATTAAATGCGATTACCAATCCAGGCACCAATTCCTACAAGCGCCTGGTTCCGCATTATGAAGCGCCGGTCAAACTGGCTTATTCGGCAAAAAATCGTTCCGCTTCGATTCGCATTCCTCATGTCACTAACGACAAGGCACGCCGCATCGAAACCCGCTTCCCTGATCCTACAGCTAACCCTTATCTGTGTTTCACTGCACTGATGATGGCTGGTCTGGATGGTATTCAGAACAAGATCCACCCAGGGGATCCTGCTGACAAGAACCTGTATGATCTGCCACCGGAAGAAGATGCCAAGATTCCAACAGTTTGCGCCTCACTCGATGAAGCACTGGCTCATCTGGACAAGGATCGCGAATTCCTGACGCGCGGCGGTGTATTCTCCAACGATTTCATCGATGCCTTCATTGCGTTAAAAATGGAAGAGGTCAATCGTATTCGCATGACCACCCATCCAGTGGAATTTGATATGTATTACAGCATTTAATGTTGTAACCCTTCGAATAGCTTCGTAAAAAAGTTTTCACAAAGGCGGGTGCTCCAAAGCTCCCGCCTTTTTCTTGGGCAGCATTTACCTATACCATCCACACTGACCACTGCACAGCCATGCCATCCGTCAACCATTACGAAATTCTGGGAGTAAGCCAATCCGCTACTAAAGCGGAAATTGCGGCTGCTTATAAGCGCCTGGCGATGCGCTGGCACCCGGACAGACATCAAGATGCCAGTAAAGCAGAGGCCGAGATAAAATTTAAACAAATCAATATTTCTTATGGTGTTTTGTCCGATGAGCTGCAAAAGCATAGCTTCGATGAATCCGTGAGATATGACGCTGAGACAGCTTACACGTCGACGCATCAACAGCAGGATTACCATCAACAACGGCGCGCTCCGGCCAAACCCGGCGCGGACGTAAAACGTAGTTCAAAAATTTCCATTCTGACAGCCATGACTGGCGGCCAGGTAGAAATATCCTTTACAGATAATGTCTATTGCGAAGCCTGTGATGGATACGGCGAAATCCAGAGCTATTGCCAAAAATGTAATGGCGCTGGCTATTACAAGATTAAAACTTGCTCGCTTTGCAATGGTTGTGGCCTGAAAGTGATGGATTGTGTGACTTGTCATGGGACAGGCAAGGTCAAAGAAACTTTCACCCTGAAAGTAAATCTGCCCAAGGGGTTAATTGACGGCTCAATCCTGACCGCGAAGGAGCGCGGCAAGGAGAGTCGTTATGGAGGGGTTAATGGCAATTTGATTCTGACCATCCGGATCAGGGCACCCGATTCCTGGAAATGCAAGGGTGCCGATATTCATGGTCTAATCAAAATACCCTACCCCGTGGCGGTGCTAGGCGGCAGTTGCAGAGTGAATTTACCAACTGGAAAACAAGTGCAAATTGTAATCCCGCCAAACACCAACTACCACAAAAAATTTAAACTAACCGGCGAAGGACTGTTTGATGCCAATCGGGGTATTACCGGAGATGTAATCCTGGTTGCAACCCTGGTATTACCACGCAATAAACGCAAATTAAGCACTCAGGAAATAGAATTGCTCCGATCCATCATGCCTCAGACAACCTAACGGGCCTGGCACACTGCCGCCCCTGATGATGAAACCCATCATGCCCGTTTCCCTCTCCCCATCCCTCTCCCGCAAGCGGGCGAGGGAGAAGACGATCGCTGCGCGAGTTTCACGTTAAATTCCTGCCATTCGATACCCGTACCGGACTATCCTAATTCAAACCAAAGCTGATTTTTGCATGGTTTTTCTGGGCTACACCAGAGCACCGTCCGAATAATTTGAGGTAAACTGATCATTCACCGAATAACCCATACTGGCCTAAAATTATGTTTGCGCTACCCTCCTTCTGGAACTTGGTCATATCCACACTCGCATTCTTTATTGCTGCGTGGTTTATCCGCCGTTATCTGGATGAACAACAGATTCCGCTTGGCATGACACGCAGCATATTGATTTTTACCTTTGCCTCAATCGTTTCATGGTGCGCAGGAGAAGCCGTGGACTGGGTAATCGGCACGCCCCCCTCGACAAATGATTTATCTCAACTACTAAAGGCAGCGGGAAAGGCTGAACAATAATTTGAGTTGGCATGGGCGCAGCAGTTGTAACAAACTAAATTTGAAAACAGCGGTAATATCCATTTTGAACGAAACCATCAATCAAATAAACCGCTCTGCACCGATGATGCCTATTTTATAACCCCTTTGCGCTACATCGCCGCCATGACTTCAGCAACCGTCTTGTAAGCGACATAGCTCTTCTTGTACTATTCGCACTCATCTTGCTACACTTCAAAAGCAAGGCTTCAATATTTTTGAAGCGCTTAAGCTTGTATTCGAGGGCACTCCTGTTACGTCTCGACGTGCCTTGGTCTTGCAAGCATCAATCATCCCGATTTCATTCAGGGCATGTAAACGAAACCCTCCTTAATTACTGCGTGACAATCAAGTCATAAGAAAGGCCGGTGTTCCTCTGTTATTGTGGGAAGTTCTAACGGGCATGGCAAATTGCCACCCCTGATGATGAAACCCATCATGCCCGTTTCCCTCTCCCCATCCCTCTCCCGCAAGCGGGCGAGGGAGAAGACGATCGCTGCGCAAGTTTCACGTTAACACTCTCACAAAAAAGGAA
>CAIRBC010000104.1 GCA_903876685.1 uncultured Nitrosomonadales bacterium
CTCTGGGATAGTGAAGCGAATCGACAGGTCAAATCCATCGAGCGGTAAAGTCTTCCGCCAGCGCTCAACGTATGCTGCCTTTAATCCCGGATTTAATTGTGACCACAAGTCCCCCTCGTATGCCCCAACCGATGGGACGAGATCGCTGATCGTAAGAGTCTCGCTTTCCTTCGCAAGCCCGATATTTCTTAGCCTTTCTATAATATAGATATAGATAAACCATGCGCCTAACCAGTTCGGGTGGGTATCGCCGCGAAAGTATAGTTGGCCATAAGAACGTGCATCGTGCAGGTAAGATTCAAGGTAATGGACCGTCTCGGGCACGTCTTTACTGAGCAGGGTGGCAGGTCGGTCCGTAGCGCGGGGGATATCTGCCAAGACACGCGGGAGATATTCGCCGTAGACGACGCTCTTTTCAGGAACAATAAATTTAAAATAAATGGCCCCCATCTCCCGTAGTTGGTTCATTCTAGAAAGAACTACCCCAGACGCCAAGCCACGTTCCTGAGATGACCACCTCTCGTTCCCGAAAAGAACTTGCGTGAAACTATTGCTGTCGTTCGCCAAAAAGGTCCAGCCATACTCCGAAATAATCGCTTTGCCGGGGGCGGAAGTAAACTCAACTAATTCAGGTGTTCTCTCGCCTTGATATGAATAAAATTTATACCTTTTCGAAAGTATTTTATTATCTAAATCGTTGCTGGAATTGTCCTTGGAAAGCATAACAGGACTCGAAATGCCGAGAAAATCTGCTAGTAATGCGGTTTTTCTTTCATCCTCATCGTCGATGCATAGTTCGAGAAAATTCCGGCTTCCGTCGCCGAACAATGCGCGAATGCCTTGATTTGCGCCCTCATAGGCTGCCTGCATTGATTCTTCGTCAATGTTGATGCTGAAATTCTTGAAGAAGTTGCGCATGCTGCGAAGCCAGCGCTCCGTCGAGGAACGCACCGTCAATATGAATGCGGCGTTTGGATATTCCCGATGTAGTGTTTGGTAAAAAGCGCGAGTCGGGTAATCTGAATACGCATCGAATTCTGCTTTCTGCAGAAATTCAAAAAAATGCCGCTCATTTTCTTCGATATTCAGGTGTATGGGTTCTGTTTGCAAAGCCTCAGTCATGAAATAGTGCTTGGACCGGAGTCCGTTGGCTAAAAAGTAGTTATGCATCGACAGCGTCCCTGTCCTCGAGTCTCCGAGAACGAAGATAGGACGTGAATTTTCCGAGGGTATTTTCTTGTTCATTTCAATTGTCCTTAAACAGGCTCGAACCCTTTCACTGCACCCTCGTCTAGCAGGTGTGGCTGCTGATTACTTACCCATTCAAAAAAAGATCCAGGGCCTGTGTGATAGGGATCCTCAAAATTCTCATATAAGTCCGTTCTAGCCCGAAAAAGCACACGAACACCTTTCGGAATCTTCACGCCATTGTCAAACGTTCCGAGGCGCCAATAATTTTTCGGAATAGAAGGATTGGCGTGCGCTATCAGCGCTCGCTTATACCAATTCCATATTTCGAGAGCTTCAATGTTGTCAGCGGCATATTTTTCAGTCATCAAATCGCCCGCGCCGTTGACTTTAGTAAAATGATAGAACTTGAGCGGTACATCGTTGACGGTTATCTGACCGGACTCTGAAAACCGAATCGTACGAGTGCTGAGATTCCAACTGGCGACGTTAAAGCCAGGATCGCGCTCTATATAGACGCGCGGAAATAGTGCTGGGACGAGATCGCACCATTTCTGATCCGTAAAAATTCCCGTTTCTACTTCGTCGTAACAGGCTTCGTAGGTGCGGGCGTCCCACCAATCGGCGAAGGCATGGCCAGCATCATCGTTTTTGATTGCAACGAAGCCTAGATTGAAGATGCCGTATTTCAGAGCGGCCAGTTCATTGTCCCTGATATACCCAAGCCGGCTATTCGGTGCAACTTGATGGGGAGTAAGGATCACGGAATGGTCCTCGAGTTTTTCGATGACGCGATCCAGCGGATGAAACACAGCGATGTCCGGATCCAGGTAAACTACATGACTCGCGCCCAGTGACAGCAGATATCTTGCCATACGACCCTTTACGGCCGTGGAGGCTTCGACAATGTCGTGCTTGAATAGCCACGCTTTCCAGCGGGGAATCCCTAGATCCTTGGCATAGACCACACGATCGAAAAACCGCATCGCGACGGCGACATCTAATCCCGGTGGCGGCTCATCGACCATGAGCGCATAGATCTCCCAGTCTGGATGAGCGGCCTTCAAGGTTTCCGCGAGTATCGTCGCACGGCCGAGATAGCTGAATGTGAAACTGGTAAAACACTTAATGGGTTTCATAAGGAAACCTGTGGCAAGCGCTCTAACGGCACCTCGCGTACGATAGCGACGGTCGCGCCGGACGCAATCGCGTCATAGCGCTGTTGCGAGCGGCGATCGGACGCAATGGTGCTCCTGAATTCGGTTGAAGTGAGTGCGCTAAAAAGCGAGTGTGGATCGTCAAATACCGAGACGCGATAGCCTTTGGCCGACAGCGCCGCCACATTGCCACTATTGGCCAAACACACGACGCGTATGCCCGCCATGAGGGCTTCATGACTGACGAAGGAAAATGTTTCCGGCCAGGGCGACAGCATGCAGACCACGTCGATCTGATGCTCAATGAGCGTGGCAATGGCTCGAGTTCTCTCTTCAGGCGTCACTTCGGTCACCACAAAGGTGCAGCCCAGATGGCTTGGCGTTTCGTTCGCCGCCAGATGGTAAAACTGAATTGCGCCGCTCGTGCTCTCCGACTCCACCAGATCCTTGTAAATCTGCCAACCCTTATTCGCGTTGGGGTAGCCGATGAAGGCCACCCGGATGGGACGCGTAGGCATCTTGCCATGATGGGTGGTTTTTCCCTTGCGCGCAGCCGATTTAACGGCAGACCGCGCCTTCAATGACCAGTGCGGATGTGGCCGTACCGACCCAACCTTAAATTGCGCGCCGCCTCGCCAAATGTCGGCCGCCCTTTCAGACGGGGCGAGGACCTCAAACTGCAATTGCTTGAACAGGTCACTCACGTGTTCGATATGCGCGAGTCGTCCCTTGCCATACCGACACACCCTGCAGGCCATAGAAGTAGGGGGCGGCGCGCCGCAAAAATGCAGGTCGTTGCGCAGCAGGTTGTAGCCTTCACAAAGCGCTGAATAGTCGTGTGTCCAGTAAAACGAACGTTGCGGCGCTAAGACGCCGGCAATACGGGTGATTTGCGCCGGCGTGAAGCCAAAGAAGCTGTGCAACACCAGGTATTTTTCAGGCGCCTTCAATTGGCCTAGGACAGACTGCAGTACTTTGAGCATCACGCGCGACGATGCCGCACCTACATAGGTGCCGTTTACGGCGATTAGAAAATCATCATTGTCGTCTTCCGCAGCGAGCGCTAGTTGGCCGTTTTTTGGGGAGACATGCACGTAATGGAAGCCATACTCGTTAAACAGCTTCTGCTCGTCGGAAATAAATATTTGCGTTCCGCCCACGACCCGGACGTAGCAGTCATGGCTCAGGGACACTACCACGCCGTCGTCCCCGCACAGGCTGGCGACCTGGCCTTGCACGGCTTTTAGCAACGCCTTCTCGGTTAGATTACGACCAGAGGCCTGCGTGTACTGTTCCTTCTTTAATGCGGCTTCGTGCGCCTTTTCAATCAAGTCCCGCCGGTAGCCACCGGGGCGAACGGGCAAACGCCCCTCCGCCCGGCCGGCCACCAGGTAATGCCAGAACGGATTAATGCCAGCGTCGCGGATATCCGCGTTTCTAGACACATAAAATGCAGAATCGAATGCCGAATTCGGATTGCGATGTTCCAGCCATCCTGTGCTCGCGAAATGCTCGAACGCATCAACGCCGGCCTTGCGCACATCCGCATAAGTCGACAAATAATAAGCTTCCGAAAACTCGGCTCGAATAACTTCCCGAATAGAGTGATCCGCACTTGCCGATGGAGGCTGCTCAACCGCTTGGCCGCGCGTCCGGTAGCCCTTAGCTCGCCCAACCATTAAGTAGTGGAAGAACGGATTTACGCCTTCTGAGAGTTCCTCGGCATACGTTTCCCGATAATATTGAGTGTCAAAGTCAGCATTCGGATCTCTATCTTCTCGCCAACCCGTGTAGTAGTAATGGTCAAACGCATCGATCCCGGCCTGCTGCACATCAGAATAGCGGTGGAGGTAATACCCATAATCAAATTCCGCGCGAACAGAGGATGTCGCATCGGACTCTTGATCCGCGGCTTGGTCGCGCAGCAGGTCCGACCCTTCTAGGCTCCCATCAACCAAGACGGACTCTGGCGCCGAGGTAACGACCGGCGCTTCGCCGGCTTCGACACTAAAAATGTAGAACCCGCGGTTCGCCGCTATCTCGGCGATGCAGGGATTGATCAACAAGCGCGAGGCAGCGGCATAGGTCGCACGAAGGCGCCGAATGTCCGTTTTGTCCGAGGGACTCTTGCCATCGCGCCATCCCCAGTAGGCAAAGTGGGCTACCGGATTGACGCCCGGATGGAGGTTTTGCTCTAGGTGCGACTGATAGTAAGCACTATTGACAAGGTTGCCCAATTGCTCAACCCAGTCCACCACTTCCAAGCCGAAGAGTAGGCGCGTCCGTACGCTCGGGCGGACGGCTTGGGCGACGGGGCGACCCTCTGCCCGACCGTGAAAGAGGTAGTGATGGAATGGATTGATGGCGGCTGCCGCCACGTCCGAGTTCACCTGCAAATAGCTGATGACATCGAAATTGGGATTGGGATTACGCCCTTCCCGCCACCCTACCGCGCAAAAATGCTGCAATGGGTCGACGCCGGCCGAGGACACATCCGGATATTCAGCACAATAGAATTTAGGCTGAAACTCCCGTGCGACAACGTGCATCTCGTGATCCAAGTCTGTCATTGCAGAAATTCCACCCCTACGCGAATGCGCATCACCGCTAGATGAGCGAAAACCCGGCAAACGGCGCGCGACCTTCGCTAAATCCAGCTTCATCGAAGTGCACTTGGCAGGATACTAATTTCCCAGCTGCCACAGCCTTGGCCACGTCTGGATTGGCTTGCAAATAGTATTCTTCATCCACCAATATCTTTCGCGGACTGCGATTTTCGAAATAGCCGGTTTCGTACCAATGATCACTGGCACTCCCGATGGACCCTGTCGAAACAGCCTTTGCTACATCAGAATATCTCGCCAAATAATACTTTTCGTCTACAGTGGTCTTCTGTCGAAGTGCCGCGATCAGTAGTCGCCGCAAGAGATCTTTACTGATTTCGACCGCACCACTGGAATCGGCAGAAGAGAAATTTTTTGTCTCTTTTAAAAAGTGCTTGTAAAACATAATTGATCCTTGTGAGTGACTAAAGTTTTGATTCGAATGCACGGACGATATCGGCGTCAGGGATTACGTAGTTTGGTTTCCAGTAAATCACGTACACGGTCGCTATTAACGTGTCCTGTTCCATCTTTATGAATGATGGGGTTTGAAAGTAACTCACTCACTAAGCAACGGGCATTACCAACCGGAAACGAGCGTACTGCGTCTAGGCTGCGCGCTTTTTCGGCCATGCCGCCAATGTCAGAACACACGACGGCGGTGCCTGCGGCCTCCGCCTCTAGAATGACCAGCGGCGAGTTCTCCCACCAAATACTCGGTACC
>CAIRBC010000105.1 GCA_903876685.1 uncultured Nitrosomonadales bacterium
ATTGTGGCCTCCTGAGTTGGTTTGTTTGCAAGACAACCATTATTATACTCTTTTAGAGGCCACATTACTTATTAAAATCATATCGTTATGTTATTTTTTATGGTGATTTTCAACCCCGAAACGTTAGTCAGTGACTGGCGCAAAAACTATTATGAGCAGCTTCCTCAGGGTGCAGATGGCGCTACCATTTATAATCGAGCCGAGAAGATCCAAGAGGCGTTCAATAATTACATGACAGGCACAGACCCCGCCCCAAATGTCATTTTTCCGCTGCTTTATTATTTTGTTCAGGTCGATTAATCTGATACGCTCAATATCGGCTCTATACAGGATATATACAACGGCGACCCCACTGCAGCCATTAATGCCGTTGGCCATTGGCTGGTGCGTGACGGTAATAAAATATCCATCAGCATCAGCTTGTCTAACGGGCATGGTAAATTGCCACCCCTGATGATGAAACCTATCATGCCCGTTTCCCTCTCCCCATCCCTCTCCCGCAAGCGGGCGAGGGAGAAGACGATCGCTGCGCGAGTTTCACGTTAATCTTAGCGAGCCAGTTATAGACCTGGTGGCAGATGTCGTCAACAACAGAATTACGACCCTGGCGTAAAAATGCTCTTGCAGGTAGGGAAGGATATCATCTCAGGTGGCACCATAGTATTGCTGCCAGGCAAGGTAATTGGCGACATGCTGAATAACTTTGCTGACTGGAATCTTGGTAATAGTGATGCTGCCCACTTGATCTTCTACTACAATTTGCTACGGTCTCATCTCGAATGTTTACAAGGCGCTTGCGATATATTTGACCCAGATGGATCGATTAATTTTACGTTGGTTGAAGCACTACTCCTTAGTAGTCCCACTTACAATGCGGATACTCTCTACCTTGTCACTTCACGGTGTGATGATCGGGATGTTATTTATTTGTACGACGGCGACCGAGAGATTTTTCTCGATGTGCTGGTGGCGGATTGCAAGCGCTGCAACTGGACGGTGCATGCTTATTGCCTGATGGGTAACCACTACCATCTGCTGCTGAAGACGGCAGACGGAAACTTGTCGATGGGGATGCGCCAGTGCCGGGGGCAGGATTGTATAATCGAATTCTTTGATGTTGAATGACAGTCTTGTGGGGTGCAGCAACTCGGTTTAAAAGCAAAGTCTTCGAGTGTACTGGCAAAGCGTTTGAGCGTTAATAATGATGCAATTATGCAAGCCTGACCCCGTTTCGTGGCTGCATTTTTGAAGCTGAATGTCTTAACTTGAGATATACTTATAAAAAATCCATGAGGTTTGATATGACTGAACAGGATGATCAGCACCTTATCAGCGACACCTTGAACGACGATTATGATAATCCGTGGAAAATGGCTATCGAGCGTTATTTCCCAGAATTCATGGTTTTCTTTTTTCCAGAGGCGTATGCCCAAATCGATTGGTCAAAGGAATATATTTTTTTGGATCAAGAGCTACAAGCCTTCGTTAAAAATGCTGAACTTGGCAAACGTTTTGTTGATAAACTGGTCAGAGTGACGCTACGAAATGGCAATGAAAGCTGTATATACATCCACATAGAAGTACAAGGGTCAATGCAGGCTGATTTTTCTAAGCGAATATTCGTTTATAACTATCGGATATATGATCGCTATGATTGCCCTGTTGCCAGCTTTGTAGTGCTGGCGGATGCAAATGTAGGATGGAAACCCACTTCATTTAGCTATGAAGTGCTGGGATGCAAACATACGCTGGACTTTCCAGTCGCCAAACTGACTGACTATCGCGACAAAGTGGATGAGCTGCTGGCATCGAATAATCCTTTTGCCTTGATTACTGCTGCGCATATCCTGACTCAGCAAACCCGCAAAAAAGATCAAGCTCGTTACGCCGCCAAATTGCGCCTGATTAAAATACTGTACCGATTACACTGGGACAAGCAAAAAATAATTGATTTATTTACCCTGGTTGATTGGTTGATGACACTACCGAAATTGCTGAGCGATCAGATATTGCATGAAATAAAATTGATTGAGGAGGATGAAAAAATGCGATACATTACAAGCGTTGAAAGAATAGGTAAGGCTGAAGGACGTCTTGAGGGAC
>CAIRBC010000106.1 GCA_903876685.1 uncultured Nitrosomonadales bacterium
ATATTCTTCGCGTGTCAGCTTCTGTTTCTATCGTATTGTTGGTTTTATGTCTTTTTAGCTCCAAAGAAATAGCGTTGATTGGCTTTCCTGCTTTAGGTTTCACTATTTCTGTAATGTTCTCCATAATTATGTCATTGGGCTTAAATTCAGTAAGTTCACATCATGGCTCATTTGCCGGAATTTTATGCACCGGTATTGTGGGTGGAGCTATGGTAACATTCAGCTTGCTTCAGTCGTCATAATCCAAGGGCATTGCAGCCGTATAGCGCAATTCACTGCGCATATTGCGTCCTATGCGAAATGTTTTTTCTATTTTTTGAAAGTTACCGTATGCGCTCTTATATCTTTATATTTTTATTACCAATTTTCAGTAGCGGTTGCGCGGTAGTTGCGGTTGCTGATGCTGCAGTGACGATTGCTGCCACCACTGTCAAGGTTGGCGCTTCAGTGGTTGAAACGACTGTCGATGTCGCCGCTGCTGGCGTGAAGACGATTACCGGAAGCTCTGATCCTAAAAAATAACAGCTAACGAACTTTCAACTGCAATGAAGTACAAAGGCTGATACTATGCATCGATTCGGGGTGTCGTTAAGTTTGATGTTTGTATAACGCTTTCGGTCATTTTCTGTCAGGTTACCCTAATAGGAGGAGGACTAACATGAAACGCTTTCTTATTGCAACCGTCACCGCTATTGTCCTGGGAACTTCGGCGTTTGCCGCAGAGGTGGGTGTTTCGCTTAGTGTAGGCGAACCCGGCTTCTTTGGTCGGCTGGATATAGGCAACTTCCCGCAGCCGCAAGTGCTTAACCGTCAGCCCATGATGATCGAGCGAGTGCCGATGGAACGTCCGCCCATTTATCTGCGCGTTCCACCGGGTCATGCTAAACACTGGAGCAAGCATTGCCGTGAATATAATGCCTGTGGTGAGCGTGTCTATTTCGTTCAAGACAATTGGTATAGTCGTGAGTATGTACCCCGTTATCAGGAGCAGCAACGCAATCGCCATGAGATGCATCGTCCCGAGCGCCATGAGGATCGTCGCGATGAGTCCAGGAATAAGGATCATGATCAGAAGGGTGATCATCGAGGCAAAGAGCATGATCGCGATCGCTGAGCAGGTTCAGGTGGCATTTCAGCGCTTATCTTTATAAACTGCATTGGGAGAAATCATGTCCGATGAAAATCTGCAAGCAGAGCTTGATAAATTGCGCCGTGAAAATGCAGCCCTCAAGGCAGTGACCGGGGTGAGCATTAAAGTCAGTGAAAAAGGGGGCGTTTCACTCTATGGTATGGGACGCTTCCCGGTGACTTTGTACAAGGAGCAATGGCTGAAACTGTTGAGTATGTCCGAGGAAATTAGCGCCTTCATTGTGGCGAATGAGACGAAATTAAAATCCAAAGCCTGAGGGTGATTTAACCGGGTCGTGAAATAATTCGCGGCTAAAGCCGTTCCTGCAAAAAAAGAATCCGCAGACTGTAGACGCAGGAGTGGCTTCGGCCACGAACTTTTGACCGAATTGTCCTTGCTAACCCCACTGTTTTTCCTGAGGGGCTGGGTTGTCCCTCTTCATGGCGTCTGACCAGAAAATGATGGCATGACCACGCGCTGATTCCGCACAGCGCCATGATTCCGGCCAGCGGACGACCGCTGCCCTAATTCAGCACTGCCCGGTTGACCTTTCAGCAACTGTTCTATTTGCGGGAAACTGGGCAGATACATATCGATCGAAAGTGGCGCAATCGCGATCAGGATTCCGAGGAATACCAGCCAACCGGGAAATCCATTGGTTGAAGATTTACCCGCACTCATCGTTTTGTCTGACATGTTAATTTCCTCTGTAGGATGTAGAACAAGGTCGGGCCAGGCACGTATTTTATGCCGTAACCCGATGTTTGCTAAAGATTTGCTAAAGAATGGAGCGGACTACACCGCCATCGACGCGCAGTGCGGCGCCATTGGTCGCTGCAGCGAGTGGACTGCAGACATAGGTGATCAGACTGGCGACTTCTTCAGGAGTAATAAAACGCTTGAGCAGTGAGCTGGGTCTGGCTTCGGCGAAGAAACGGCGTTGTGCCTCTGCCAGATCGATGCCTTGCGCTGCTGCCAGGCTGGCGAAAAAGTCTGCCACGCCTTCAGTCAGCGTGGGTCCAGGCATCACCGAATTGCAAGTCACGCCGGTACCTGCGGTGTCCTCGGCGATACCGCGAGATACCGCCAGTTGCGACGCCTTGCTGACTCCGTAGTGCACCATTTCTACCGGAATATTGGCTCCAGACTCACTAGACACAAACACGATCCGCCCCCAGTTACGCTGCTTCATCCCGGGCAGATAAGCACGTGACAGACGCACCCCGCTCATCACATTCACCTTAAAAAACCGTAACCAGTCGTCATCAGTAATTTCCGTAAACGGTTTGGGCTCAAAAATACCCAGGTTGTTCACCAGAATATCAATGTCGGGATGTGCCGTTAGCAATTCCTGCACCCCTAGTGCGCTGGAAAGGTCAATCGCCGCACCGTACACCTGTGCATCGGGAAACTGCGCCAGCAAACGTTGCCGCGCATTGTTCACTCGTTCCGCGCTGCGCCCGTTGAGCACCACCTGTGCCCCCTCGGTTGCGAGCGCCAGTGCGGTTGCAAAACCGATACCCGAAGTCGATCCGGTGACCAGCGCCTTTTTATTGCAAAGTTTTAAATCCATGATTAGCCTGTTTGATGATTAATGATTGGTGAACCCGTCATAAGCTATGAACCGGGATGGTTATCTTCAGCGTGCCCTGAAGGTGTCGTCATAATCCGACAATAGCGGCATCTGCATGACGGGTCGTTTATCCAGTTCCAGCAACGCCTGCTGCCAATCTGACAGCAGCTGCACTCTGGCTTCGGCAGTGATATAGGGGACATGGTAGCCGATGAAGGGTTCAAAAACTTCCATGCCTACATAGCCCAGGGAGCCTTGCAACAAGCTACGCAGCATACCGGTCGGGCCATGTAGCGAACCATGAATTCCCTTGTCGCCAAACATATAATCGCGTCCGCCCAGCGTGGCGCAGACCAACGCCTGTTTGCCCTGCATGCCCCCTTTGGCATAGATCCGCTTGCCCCCATAAAACAAGCCTGAGACAAATACTCTATCGATCCACCCTTTCATGATTGCCGGCATCGACATCCAGTAGATCGGAAAACTAAAAATAAGCAGTTCCGCATCAATGACTTTATTAATTTCTGTTTGAATCTCGGCACAGAGTTTTCCTGCCGCAAAAGCGGAACGTTGCTCAAGCGCATAATTCAGATATTCCGGATTTTCGCGCTGCAAAAAATCCCCGGCAGTGGCAACCGGATTAAACTGCATCGCATACAGATCTGAGACACAGACTTCATGGCCTTGAGCGGTCAGTGTGGCGACCGCCTGGTTTTTCAGCGCAGCACAAAAAGAATGCGGTTCGGGATGCGCATGTACCATCAATACCTTCATTAAATATTTTCCTTTTCAACAGCGACACAAGTGTAGCGGGCCAGGCAGCGGTGCATAACTCAACAATATCCCGGCTAGTTTTTGTAACCCAGGCGTGCGGAAAGCCTGGCGGCGGTAGCCTTGATACTCTGAGCCAGTGGACTCTCCCAGCCCATGTCGAATTTCTCGACGGTACCTAGTGAAGTAATGCCCGCCACCATACTCCCGGTGTGATCGTATACCGGCGCACAAAAACCGTTGATTCCAGGCATCAGTCCGTTGGCTCTGGAGATGCCATGATTGCGAATTTCTGAGAGTAACCCTTCCAGTTCGAGTCGCACCGAACGGGATGCCTCATGAATGGCTTCCAGTTCAACCGCTATCCATTTTTTTAAATAAGGTGATTGATGAAAGGCGGCGTAAGCCAGACCGGTAGCAGAGGTCGTCAGCGGCAGAACCACTCCAATGCGCAAGGTAACCGTGATGGGTTCACCTGATTCGATCAGGCGTACACAGGTGGGACCATGACTGCCCCATACCGACAAGGCAACGGTTTCGCCGATTTCATCGCACAGATCTTGCAGAAATGGATCGGCCAGTCGCACGACATCTATTCTTGAAAGGCTTGCCAAGCCTAGTTGCAAGGCAAACGTCCCCAGGTCATAGCGTCCTGAATTCGCATCCTGCTCGATTAGCCCCATGCGGATGAAACTCACCAGATAGCGATGTGCCTTGGCGGGTGGCATTCCTGCCTTCAGCGCAAGTTCACTGAGCTTCATCGAACGGCCATTCGCAGCCAAGGCGCTTAACAGTTGCGCACCAATCTCAATGGATTGAATTCCTTGTTGTTGCCGGGTGGTGTCTTCAGTGCTCATGAGGGCAGTTCGGCGGCCAGGGCACGCGCGGCAATTTCACTTTGCCGCAGCGTACTGGCTGGAACGCCGCCGATAAAGTCGTAAAAGGGTGCATGCAAGCCATTGCGAGTGACTAATTCCCTGACAACCGCAAATTGCGTGGCCGGGTGTGTCGTGATGAAGGCACGCACGCGATCCATGGGTGCACACAGTACACGGCTGTATAAGCGGTATCTCAGCAGACGTTTGTCCTGTGCCGGTGTGGATAACGTCTCTACCAGATGAAAGTTTACGATAGGCAATTCAAATCTCCAAGTTAACGGGCATGGGAAGGATGCTAGCCCTGAAAATTAAACCGCCATGTCCGTTTCCCTGATGAACCCACTAGCCACTCCACCAGTTTGCCAAAAGACAGCAACCCAGTGGCTGGTTGTCTCCCCATCCCTACCCCCATCCCTCTCCCCATCCCTCTCCCGCAAGCGGGCGAGGGAGAGTTTTCGTAGGGTGCG
>CAIRBC010000107.1 GCA_903876685.1 uncultured Nitrosomonadales bacterium
ATTACAAGGGGTGGCATCATTGCCATGTCCGTTAGTTTGGGTTTCCCCTTCGGGACAAGAGTGGCTTTATCGCTTAACCCAACATCGGCAGCTGCTAAAGATCAAGTCAGTCTGTTTTTTTTAAGGTGCGTTAAACGCTTCAAAGCCTGAAACGACATCGAATAATTCCGCGTCGATATTGTTTTGCCGCAGGCGATGGAAGTTCCGCTGCAAGTCTTCAAGCAGTTCGTCGATATTTTTTTCGGCGCGTTGCATTGCGGCCAGTCGGCTGGCGTTTTCACTGGACAGGGATTCGGCGCAGGCTCTGAAGAGCGACACAAAAAGATATTCCCGGACAAAGGAACCTCGAGTTTGCTCAGGGTCATTCAAAACTTGCGGCAAATTGTTTGACGGCCAGTAGAGGGCTGTTAAATCTTTGCGCCAGACCGCATCCAATGGCAGCAAGCGCTGGCTGACCGGTTGATAGATCGCCCCTTTTTCGGGACGGTTATGGAACAGGTAAAATTGAGTGATCCCCCCGTTGGCAAGTTGCGATTCAATTTCGAGCAATAGTTGTCCGATCAGCGGGGTAATGGCAGTTATCGAGTTTGGCAGTATAAAGCTTACGCCCTGTTGCAGGTCGGTGTCGCAGAGGCGTGACTGGATGCGATTACCGACCGCCCAGACTGTTTTTTTACCCGGTAAATTTTGTAATTGTGCTTCGACAAATCCCAGTATCTGTTCGTTGAACTGGCCGACCAAGCCCTGATCGGAACCGAATACCACGGCACCTGTTGCGGCTGTCTCAGGTGCTTCTCCTTGTGTATCCTGTCTGAAACAGGCGCACAGACCTAGCTGCACTGTCCGATAATATTCGTCCAGGGAGCGCACCGCTTTCTCATATTGTCCGATGCTGGAGGCTGCCATCGCCTTCATGGTACGCACTACCGATTCCAGTTCTGCGGCACTGGCGATCTTGCGTTGCAGCGAGGCGGCGGTGTCACTCATGATTGATGAAGGCGGCCAATGCCTGTTTGGCGATGACGATAACAATGTTGAGCGCTGTGTCGTCCAGTTTGTCGTCGGTTTCGAATTTTGCGCTGATGTCGAGCGGAATTTTTGCCGCAGCCAAACGCACCGCCTGTTCGGCTTCGGTCATGCGGTTCAGCGGCACGGCATCGAAACATTTAGCGCTTAAGGCCAGTAGCACGATCAGCTGTTCTGCCACTGACAATGGCGCAAATTCGGGTTGCTTCAGACAGGTACGGATGCGTCGCCCATGATCGATGATTTTACGAGTATTTTCATCCAGACGGGCACCAAATCTGGAGAAGGTTTCCAGTTCTTCAAATTGGGCGTAAGCCAGTTTCAAGTCGCCTGTTACGGCACGGTAAGCGGCGTGTTGCGCCTTTCCCCCGACGCGGGATACGGATTTGCCGACATCGACGGCGGGCAATACCCCTAGTTCAAACAGTTGCGGCGAGAGATAAAGCTGGCCATCGGTAATGGAAATCAGGTTAGTCGGAATATAGGCAGAAATGTCCTGCGCTTCGGTTTCGATAATCGGCAGCGCTGTCAGCGAGCCGCCACCCAGTGCGGGGAGCAGGCGGGTCGCACGTTCCAGCAGCCTGGAGTGAATATAGAAGATGTCGCCGGGAAACGCTTCACGTCCCGGCGGGCGGCGTAATAATAGCGATAACTCGCGATAGGCACGCGCATGATGCGTCAGATCGTCATAAATTATCAGTACATCGCGTCCCTGTTCCATGAAATATTCGGCGATGCTGGTTGCGGCGTAGGGTGCGACATAGGCCAGACCGGGCGGGTCGTTGCCTTCGGTGACCACCACCACGCTGTAAGCCAGGGCGCCATTTTCTTTGAGCGCGGCGATTACCTTGGCCACACCCGAGGCGCGCTGACCGATGGCGCAATACACGCACAGTACATTCTGGCCGCGCTGGTTAAGTATTGCATCCAGCGCAATCGCGGTCTTGCCGGTCTGCCGGTCGCCGAGTATCAGTTCGCGCTGGCCGCGTCCGACTGGAATTAATGCATCGATCACCTTGATGCCGGTCTGCAACGGCACACTGACCGGAGCACGATCCATGATGTGCGCGGCGGGACGTTCAACGGGCAGACGTTTACTTGAAATCACCGGCCCCATGCCGTCCAGCGGTCGTCCCATGGGATTGATGATACGCCCTAACAGACCATCACCGACCGGCACATCCATCACATGGTTGCTACGTTCGACTTCGTCACCGGCCTGTAATTGCCAGTAGTCGCCCAACAACACGACACCGATCTCGTCTTCGTCGACATTGAAGGCGAGGCCATAGACGTTCCCAGGGAATTTCAGCACTTCTTCGAAACCCACGCCGGAAAGTCCGGAGACTCTGGCGATGCCGGTGGCCACGCTGGTGATCGTGCCTGTTTCCCTGGCCGTCAGTTGCGGCGTGCAGGTTTCCAGGGTCTGGTTGATCCCAGCAAAGATATTTTCCATGACCTGCTGGAGGTCTTCAGTTTGCATGCCGGGATACCGTCATTTCGGCTACCGATTTTTCCAGAGTGGTCAGGTAATCTGCAATACTCCAGACCAGTTTATAGCCATTGCTGGATAGTTCGATACCGCTAATCTGTTCAGGTGCGGTTTCAAAAAGAATTTGTTGTTGCGCTGCCGGAAAGTTTTGTTTGAATGCCTCGCGGATAGCCATACGCTCTGGTTCGGCGAGTTCAAAGGCACTTTTCACCCGCACCGGTATTTTTGCCTGATTGAAGGTGCTTGTAACCGCTGGCAGTAGATTAATTCCCTGTAAACGTTGCAGAAACACGGCGGTGGCGCTCTGCTCCAGTCGGGTGTCAGCCAGTTCTTGTAACACTTTGCGTGCGATGGCAAATACTTGCTGTTGGGTTTTGTTGCGGATCAGCTGGTTCAGGCTAAGCAGTGTATATTGCAGCGCTACCTGCCGTTTTATACTCAGTGTAGCGGCGGTCTGGCGTGCTTCTTCCAGGATACGCAGTCGTTCAGTTTGGGCCTGGTCGATTGCCTGGCTCAAGAGTGTTGCGCGCTGTTGGTCAAATTCCTGCTGCTTTTGCTTGAATTCGCTGACCAGTTGTGTCGCCTCCGCCATTTTACTTTCGGCAGTTGCAAGTTTCTTCGCAAGCGTTGTCTCACGCGCATCGATCGCTTTGAGTACCGGTTGGTACAGCAAATGTTTGAGCAGCCACACCAGAATCAGGAAGTTAACCACTTGAGCGCTGACGGTGAACCAGTCGATCAGCATGGCCTATTTTCCGGCTGCCTGAGCGATGAGCTGGTTCCAGAACGGATTGGCGAAAATCAGTATCATGGAGACCACGAAACAGTAAATCGCGATTGATTCGACCATCGCCAGACCCACGAACAGGGTGCGGGTGATGGTGGTTGCTGCATCCGGTTGTTGAGCCAGCGCACTCAGGGCAGTGGCAACTGCGCGCCCTTCACCGAGTGCCGGGCCGATGCTCCCCAGTGCGATGGTCAATCCTGCAGTGACGATTGAGGCGACGGCGATAAGTGTGGTGCTATCCATAATATTCTCCTTTAGTGGGCTAGTCAGGTTTGCCGCTTCTGGTAGCAGCCGCGAGATACACCGTCGCCAGAATACTGAATATATAGGCTTGTACCAGGCCGGTGAGCAGTCCCAGTACACTCATCACGATCGGGAACAGGAATGGTGTGATGGTCAGCAAGATGGCAATGATCATCGTTCCGCTCATCATGTTGCCGAAGAGTCTTACCGCCAGCGCCAGGGTGCGCGAGAGTTCGCTGATAATATTGAAAGGTAGCATCAGCAGGGTCGGTTTCAGGTAGTCTGCAAGATATTTTGTGAGGCCATTGGAGGCTATGCCATAGAGCGGCACGGCGATAAACACACACATCGCCAGCGCCGTCGTAGTCGAAAGCGAGCCAGTCGGCGGTTCATAGCCTGGAAAAATGGTGCACAGATTTGCGGTCGCGACAAACAGGAACAGGGTGCCCAAAAAGCCCAGATATTTTTGCGGCTGATTAAGACCTACTTCCTCAATTTGCCTGAGGATGCCGGTGACCAGGATTTCCAGCAGATTTTGCCAGCGCGATCGCTGCAGATTTTTCGTGAGGTTCCTGGTAATCAGCCTTGCGGCGATTGTCAGCACCGCCATCAGACCCCAAGTGTAAACGATAGTCGCATTCAGTTTGAAAAAACCCAGTTGCCAGAAAATGAGCTCGTCAGGGCTAAGGTGCATGGCGAGCCTCCGTGTTCTGGCTGAGTCTGGTAGCGAGCTGGCGACTGAGGATGAAGCCAGCCAGTCCTGCCAGCAGCTTATGCCAGTTGTTCCCCGGCATAAAATAAAATCCGCCCAGCAGCAGGGTGCAGCGGAACAGCATACTGCACAGGAACCACAGTGCCGGTTGAGCAGAGTGCATCGCGCGCTGTATCGTCCACCACAGGCCAGCGAAAAAAAACGCACCCAGAAAAAATCCGGCGAATAACGAATAGCCCAGTCTACCCCATTCATTCATGCTCCTGCTCCTGTAGAATTTCTCGGTTTTCCTTGTCTACCCAGTGCCACGCATTGACGCAGCCCAGTGCTAGTCCGCTGGTCAGTAGCAGCAGTGTATAGGAATGACTGCCCGGAAAGTGCTGATCCAGCCATACTCCGAGCGCCGTTCCTAGCAGGGTCGGAACCGCCACCGACCAGCCGACCAGACCTATCATGCCTAGACCAGACCAGATCGTTCGGGTGGCATGGCGTTGCGCATGCAGTTTGCGTGCGGCGGTAGCGCCTACTTGTTGGCTGAAGACTTTTTCACCGGTGACAGGCTCGGCTTTAAGCATGATGAAATGCCGCCAGGCGACGTACAAAACAGCTCTCCATTTTTGCCAGCACCGAACGCATACTCTGTTCCTGTTCATTCAAGTTGATGAATTCTTGTTCTATTGCCGCTCGTAATTGACTCAGATCGGTGCCGCCAATCGCGTTGCGTACCGAGATCAGCACATTCGCGCCTGCCTTGACCAGCACTCCTTCATCGACGGCGAGGTACACACTGTCTGCTGCGGTCTCATAAAACAAAATGCCTGGAACCAGCGTAGCTGCGCAATCCAGTCGGTTGGGTAGCAGTCCGAAACACCCTGCATCGGTCTGGGCAACCATGCGCGTCACTCCGATTTTTTCAGCAAATATTTTGTAAGGTAACAATATTTTGAGGTTCATCCGTAAAATGGGCATTAGCTGTCTCCGGAGGTATGGTTAACAGACTTTGACTTCGTCGATGGCGCCTATCATGTAAAGCGCGCTTTCCGGGGTATCCTTGAATTCGTCATGCAAAATACGCTCGCAACCGTTTAGTGCCTGTTCGAGGCTGACCAGCCTGCCCTTGAGTCCGGTAAACTGTTCCGTGGTGAAAAAGGGCTGGGTCAGAAAACGCTCCAGGCGTCTGGCACGTCCCACCACTTGTCGATCTTCTGCCGATAACTGTTCCATGCCGAGCATCGCAATAATATCTTTTAGGTCTGCATATTGTGCGAGCGTGCGACGAATTTCCTGGGCGAGAGCATAATGCCGTAGGCCGATCACGCCAGGGGTGGCCATTTTTGAACTGGACTGCAAGGGATCGATGGCCGGATAAATACCCTCGCTGGCGCGTTTTCTGGATAGCACGATGAACGCGGACAGATGCGAAAAAGTATGTACCGCCGCCGGATCGGTAAAGTCGTCTGCAGGTACATAGACTGCCTGGATCGAGGTGATCGCACCCTCGTCGGTATTGGCGATTCGCTCTTCAAGTTGTGATAATTCGGTGCCCATAGTGGGCTGATAACCCAGTCGCGAGGGCATCTGTCCCATCATGCCGGATATTTCCATGCCCGCCTGAATGAACCTGAAAATATTATCGATGAGCAGTAGGACATCGCGATGTTCGTCGTCGCGAAAATATTCTGCCATGGTCAGCGCCACATGGCCGACGCGAAAACGTGCGCCGGGCGGTTCGTTCATCTGGCCGAACACCATCACCATGTTGGGCAATACCCCAGCAGTATTCATGTCGCGATAAAGTTCTTCCCCTTCGCGGCAGCGCTCGCCTATCCCGCAAAAAATGCTCACCCCTTCATGTTGTCCGAGCATATTGTGGATCATTTCGGTGAGTAGCACGGTTTTCCCCACACCCGCTCCGCCAAACAGACCCGCTTTTCCACCACGTTCCAGCGGCATCAAGACATCAATCACCTTGATGCCGGTCTCAAATAGTTCGGATTGGGTGGAGCGTGTCAACAAGGGGGGAGGGGCGCGATGCACTGAGCGCCATTGCATTTCCGGGAGAGCCGGTTTGCGGTCGATGGTGTTGCCGAATACATCGAACATGCGCGAGAGAATCTCCTTGCCTACCGGCGTTTGTAAGGTTTCGCCGCTGTCCATGACCGTTGTGCCGCGCGCCAGACCTTGGGTAGGGGTCAATGAAATGCAGCGTACCCGACGGGCATCGAGTTGCGACAAAACCTCGATGGTGACTCTGGTTTCGGTGTGCAGCAGAGAGTGTATGGCCGGCAAATGCCCGTTAAAGTGGACATCCACCACGCTGCCGCGAATGGAGATTACCCTGCCGAGGTTCTGAATGCCGGAATTTTTAAGCATATTCCCCTGTCCATACATGATCATATTACGAAATGATGCACGGCAATCGAAGTGAATGTTTCCGCAGGAAGTCCGACTGCAGCGGATGACCCCTAGAATATCTTAAATCAGCGTAGCAGGAAACCGCTTTGTATGGCAAAGTGGCGAAATACTCTAGCGCTTCAACGCCTGAGGATCAGTCTGAGTGGTTGGTAGAGGTTTATTGTTCAATCTCGGCCAAATATATTGTGGCCAAACAAAATCAAGGAATAAATATCATGCGAATTAACCTGTTCATATTTGTTTTCGCTATTGCAGGCAGTAACACGGTCTTTGCTGAAGAATACATGATGAATCATCAGATGCATAGGGCAGCGATGGCGAATGATACCAGACAGTCGGTTTCCTTTCCGCCAATGATGCGCGAGCATACGTTGTCGAATATGCGCGACCACTTGCAGGCGTTGTCTGAAATCCTGGTCGCCATTTCTGAGGGTAATTACGCAGAGGCAGCAAAGATTGCCGACAGCCGGTTGGGGATGGCGTCTTCCGCAGCAGAGAGTTGCAAGGCCGAGGTGATCACAGCTACTCCGCAAATGTCCAAGGCTCCCAACATGGAGCAGCAGATGAATCAACTGATGCCGCAGGGAATGCGTAGTATCGGCCTTGAGATGCATCAGGCAGCGAGTGTTTTTGCTACCGAAGTGAGCCAGAGTATCAAGACTCAGGAGGTAAAGCCGGCGCTTGCCGCCTTATCCAGAGTTACCAGGCAATGTGTAGCCTGTCATGCTCAGTATAAGTTACTGTGAAAGTAGCGTAATAGTCATTGTGTTAAGAGAGGAATTGTGGCGGAATTTTTCAGCGAAGTTGCCATAAATCATGCACAATGTATACTGTGCTGTTAAATTTATGCAAAATCAAGATGCACCGTTACTTACTGACTATTTCTCTTTCTGCAGTCCCAAGCTTGGTTATTGCCGCGCCTGACGCAGGCAGCATGTTGCAGCAAATCGAGCGCGACAAACAGTTGCAACAAATGCTACCGCATAAAAACCCGGCTGAACTGGCCACTCCTCCTCCTGAAATGAAACCGTCTGGTGGAATTTCGGTCAGTGTGCGCGAATTTCGCTTTACCGGCAATACGCTATTATCGGCTGACAAACTCAGCCCAGCGATCGCTGACTTTCTCAATCGTCCGCTTGATTTCAACGGCTTGAACCTGGCGGCTGCCGCAGTCGCCGAAGTCTACAGGCAGCAGGGCTGGATCGTGCGCAGTTATCTGCCGGCGCAAGACATTCAGGACGGCATTGTTACCATCCACATCGTTGAGGCAATTTTTGGCGGAGCACAGCTTGAGGGTGGGATTCCGCCTCGTGCCAGTAGTGAAAAAATACTGAAAATAATAGATAAGCAACAAAAAATTGGCGAGCCGCTGAGTGCCATTGCGCTCGATCGTGCATTATTGTTGGCCGACGACCTGCCCGGCGCAACCGTCGCCGGTAGCCTGAAAGAAGGCGCTAAAGAGCGCGAATCAGCCTTGGATGTCAAGTTGGGAGACAAACCGTTGGCCACTGGCGAGGCAGCATTGGACAATACCGGTGCGCGCTCTACGGGCCGTGAACGCCTTTCGGCAAATATTTCGCTGGGCAGTCCCTTCAAATTGGGGGACACGGTAAGTGCCAATTTGCTTCACACCCAAGGCAGCGATTACCTGTTGCTCGGTGGAAATATTCCGTTAGGCTCGGATGGCTGGCGTACCGGCCTGAGTGCCTCGCATCTGGGTTATAAGCTGGTTGCTCCGGAATTTGCAGCACTGAACGCGAACGGCACTTCAGATACCCTGGGCTTCGAAGCGACTTATCCGCTGATCCGTTCGCGTTTAAAAAATCTTTACTTGAACCTGAATACTGACTTCAAGCGCTTTAATAACCTGGCCAGCGGCAAAACTTCCTCGAACTATAAGGTGGACACACTGAGCTTGGGGACGAGCGGAAATTTCTATGATAATCTGGCTGGCGGGGGATCAAACAGTGCGGGGATTACGCTGGTTTATGGCATGCTTAATCTTGATGGTTCTCCCACCCGGGCGGGTGATGCATCCACTACGCAGACTGCTGGGCATTATGCAAAGTTGCGCTATTCCCTTAGCCGCCAGCAGGTCTTGACCGATTCAGTTTCTTTGTCAGGTGCCTTTAGCGGTCAAATTGCCAGCAAAAATCTCGACTCTTCAGAGAAATTTTATCTGGGTGGCTCGACTGGCGTGCGCGCCTATCCCTCCAGTGAAGGCGGGGGGGCAGAAGGGCAATCCCTTAGTCTGGAGCTGCGTTATCGTTTGCCGGAAGGTTTGAACCTGACCGGGTTTTATGACTATGGACATATTACTATTAATAAAGAAAATAATTTTGCCAGTGCCGCCGCACTCAATGATTACAGCCTGATGGGCGCAGGCCTGGCACTCGGCTGGCAGTCGAGCATGGGTTTCAGTCTCAAGGGAATCTATGCGCGCCGTATCGGCAGCAATCCCAATCCCACTGCCAGTGGCAATGATCAGGATGGTTTAAAGTTGCTAAATCGTTTTTGGCTGACGGCCACTTTCCCGTTTTCGTATCAGGGCAGCAGTATGCAAGTAGCGCCCGCTTTGCCTGTCGTCAGCCAATCGACCGAAAACGTCGTGCCCGCGCCATTGACCGTCGCGATTCCGCAGCCAGATCCGCTCCCGGAAACGATTTTGACGCCTCCCGTTGCCAGTCCTGTTGCGAAAAAATTGCAAAACTCACCCTCACAGGCATCGGTAACCGCCATTGAAGAAGCGCTAATCCGTCAGACGGTGATGCAATGGGCTGAAGCCTGGTCGCGGCGCGATGTAGCAGCGTATCTTTCTTTTTATGCAGCCGACTTTGGCAACGGAATGCGGCGTAAAGAATGGGAGGCGCAGCGCAAGTCGAGGTTACGCAAGTACCCGGCGATTAGTGTCACCGTCAAACAGCTGGAAATCAGCTATACCGGTGGAGAGGCGGCGAGTGCCTATTTTTCTCAGGATTTTCTGACGGATACTTATAAGGAAAAGGGAACTTTGAAGGAGTTGCGTCTGAAAAAGCTTGGTGCTCGCTGGATTATTGTGGGCGAGAAAACACAATGATGGGTGGGGTATTAAATTTACCCAATAGTTATCAAATTTTGTTGAATGTTTGAGTGCGGTTTTTGCCGCTACAGATTTTCAAGTTACGCTGACTTAACCTTGTTTAACTGAAATCTTCCGTTTATTAACGTAATGGAAACACTGCCACTGCCAATGCCAAAGTCACCGTCACCGTCAATGGACTAACGGCGTTAATACAATAGTCATAAACTGGGGGAGGGGCGGTATATCGATGGGGAACTGAGGCTTTCAGGCGGTTTTTGGTGAATTTTGATGGCTTGGTTCGGATTGAAAAAGCCTTCATACCTATAAAGTTATTATTGCCCACAGCTGGTGACAAGGGCTGCGCTCTCCTGTAAAGTATCGAGCAAAACTATTGCAAGCGACTTTGTAATACACAAGAAATAACAATTCTTAATATGCTAGAGGCAACCACTTATGAGTATTGAAAAACTGCTGACCTTTACTCGG
>CAIRBC010000108.1 GCA_903876685.1 uncultured Nitrosomonadales bacterium
ATGGGTCATTGATATATCCTGCAACGTAGCCCGGATGTAGGTCGCAGGCTGGAATCCGGAAAAACACACAAACAAATTGTAATCATTTTCAGGATAGCAAAGTAGCCAGGATGTAGCGGAGCGGCATCCGGGGAAAATTGGATCGAATGCGATTTTCCAGATTATATGGCGTGACACGAGACACCAGATTCCATTTCATTCCATCCGGGCTACGCTCACTATTTTGCGTACCTGAGTAGTTACCCATACAGTAAAGTTATTCGAACCCTACATGAAAACCGGCGGGGTTTACCTTACGTTGGATTTCATTAACGAAAACGCAGCTGAAACCCGCGAGGATCTGCTGAATACGGTCAACCTGATTAGAGATATCCCGCTACCCTGAGATCTTGCCATCCATAACCTGACATTGAATGACGACACCCCTTTAGCGCAGCGGATCAAGCTTGTCGAATTGGCAACGGTAAAATCTGATCCACAAGTACTGCAGCACGATATTCATTTATCCGATTATCATCACGCCAACCTCCAGCTCCTTCTTGCGATGAGAGAGTCCTGGCTGAATCTCGTTTTACAATGGCTGGGTGGACTACATGACGAAGTGCATGCTGGTTGTTTTTTGCGCAGCTATGTGGATTTTTCTCGGCAACGCGGCATCATGGAAGCACGCACTACTCATGCGGATTTTGATTCGCTGATCAAACTGAAAGACTCCTGCAGTTCCTGTTATCAATTCCTCACAGATAACGATGTCATAGAGTTCATGCTCTGCCGACCACAGGTCATGGTTACACTTTACCAGAATATTCCCGAAATAGTTTATGGCTTTCATGAGCCAGACAGGTATTCCTTTGCATGGAACTGAAATGTCATAGTTCGAGTTGAGTTTTGAAGTGTTACGGTTACATCGCAAGCAACACTTGCTCTGCAACAGCACGAACTTCTTTTTTGCGACCATGCCCAGGAAAGGGCATTTCTTCCACTTCTACCAAGCCGATTCGTTCCAATTCATCAATATCTCGTTTGACAGCACTACGGTCACGGTGCAAGCGATGCGATAAATCGGTAATCGTACCAGGACATTCCCTCACTTCGCGGAATAGCACAAGTTTTGCGGTTGTAATCAACCGTGCTAAATCTTCGGGGTCTTCAAAGGCAATAATACGCTCACGCGGCATCCGTTTGCCCTGGTCTGCCAGCTTGGCAAGCTTTTCACCACGCTTGAAAAATTCATTCGTAGTTGCTACCTTGACAGTCGTTTTCATTTTTTTCTCCTAAATGCAATCCAGTCTGCCTGAAATCGCTGTTCAATGTCTTCAAAACCATTAAACTCAACTGGTTCTACCTTTCCCATAAAGTGACGGTGATGAAAATTGTGTGCATTGTCGTAACCTACCACTCGTCCATTGTCACCCTGGAAAATATGATGATTGATATACGCTAAATTGTACCCAACCACATTTCCTCGTTCGTCTTCCCAAACTTCACGGCGCAATACGCCGTTTCCTTTTTTTGAGGATAATGAACATGAGTCATCGTAAACCTTTATTTCAGACATGACCCATGCTATCACTGCTGATTGAATTTTGCTATGCAAAATTCAATCTATTTATCTGTTGGAAAAGGGGATCTTTAGTATCGTTCACCCCATATGAGCAATATCTTTCACATAGATGCCCGCAAGTTCGAGTTGCTGCTGCATTTTGTCCAGGCTGCCTGGCTGGGGAATACCAACCAGCCAGAGTCGCTGGTTCTCCAGATGAAATTGCAGCGCGGGTTGTGGTTGCCTGTCAGGGTGCGGATAACGTATCTGCGCAAGCGCCGTAAAACAATGAAAGTGTTGGTTATCTGATCCACGCAGATATGCGACAGGGCGGTTTTTCAAATAGGGTTCGCTCACAACAACATCAAGTTTCTGAAGAATCTTGTCATGCCGCTTACAAAGAGTGATCCAGGAATAGCCCGAGTAAACCAAAATATCGCGCTGATCACCGGCACAAAATTCGTTTCTCAGACGGTCAACAATTGCAAAAAGCGCTTCGGGTTGATCGAATGGTTCGCCGCCGCTGATGGTGAAGCCAGCAATATCATCAACCGGCAATTGACGAATCCAGTCGAAGACCTGCTCCAGGAAAACCTCGGAGCCGCCGGCTTGCCAAGTGTCTACCGAGCAGCAACCCGGACAGCGGATGGAGCAACCCTGGAACCAGATGCCGGCGCGTTGACCGTAGCCCAGGGTAGTGACTGGCCAGTGCAACCGGCTTATGTCAAGCGCCTGACCGGAGTGTGTAAACGCCACTATTTTCTTCCAGACTGGTGATAGCCAAGCGAGCTCCGGTTGCCGGCATGTTGGAAAACATCAATCTGGCCAGCGGATTGACAAAGGAGGCTTCGAGCTTGGCGCCGATTCCCCGCCCACCGTTGGCAATATCTTCGGTGCAGCGTTTCCTCAATTCATGGATCACAGCTGGTGCAATATCAAGTTCAATCTGGTGTTCCTCGCGCAACCGACTTTTGACATTCTCAATCATGTTGTCAAGGATCAGGGCGGCGATTTCTGGGCTGATGAAATTGAAGACCACCACGTTTTCGCCAATCCGATTTAGGAGTTCAGGCCGCTGGAGAACGCGCACAAAATGGTCGCGTACGCCAGCCATGATCTTCTTTTCGAATGTTTCTTGCGGGTCGCTGGGCG
>CAIRBC010000109.1 GCA_903876685.1 uncultured Nitrosomonadales bacterium
TCACCAGATAATAGAAAATTAACAAGAAAAAAAGAGAAATTTCTCTATTACAAAACTAGTACGCTGCAATATTATGATTATATTGATTAAAATTTGGTACTTGTTAAACTCCGGTTAAGGATAATTGCTGTGTTCGGATGTTCTGAACCAAATACTTTCATATGGATAGCCAAGGCTCTCCGATACAAGGGCTCAGCCTCTGCATATGCGCCCTGCTTTCTTAAAAACTCAGCCAGATTATTTAGGCTCCCTGCCGTAAGCGGATGCTCCGATCCGAGAGTTTTTTCACGGATAGCCAACGCACTTCGATGCAAAGGTTCTGCTTCTGCAAAATTACCTTGGCTTTCCAGTAACACTGCAAGGTTGCATAAGATTGTTGCTGTTTGCCAATGATCTAAACCAATAGTTTGTTCATAGATCGCCAAAGCGCGCCTATAAAGAGGTTCTGCTTCAACATAAGCGCCTTGACTTCTTAAAAACTCTGCCAGGTTATTTAGACCTAGAGCCGTAAGCGGATGATTCAGGCCGAGGGCAGTTTCATTAATCGCCAATGCACGGCGATACATCGAACCTGCTGCTGCATAGTCACCTTTGCTTTCAAGTAAATCTGCCAAGTTTCCCAGACTCACCGCAGTATCCGGATGCTCAAGACCTAGTGTTTTTTCACGGATCGCCAATGCGCGCCGATACAAGGGTTCAGCACCTACATAGTCGCCTAATTGATGCATTATTGAAGCAAGATTATCAATACTTATGGCTGTACTAGATTGATCTGTATTGGTTTTTTTGTCACAGATCGCCAATGCGCGACGATATAATGGTTCTGCACCCGCATAGTCGCCTTGTAATTTCAAACAATGTGCCAAGTTGTTTAGCATCTTTGCCGTTTCAGGATGCTCTATGCCGTATTCATTTTCGATAACCGCCAAAGCATGCCTGCTAATGGGTATTGCCGCTGCGTAATCTCCTTGATTTTTTAGCAGCATAGCCAACTGATTAAGGCAATATGCAGTAGCAATACTTTCTGAACCCCATGAATTTTCACTGCTAGCTACGGCACGTTCTAATAGTGGGCGTGCTGTTGAGTAATTCCCCAATTTGCTTAGAATTGTTCCGAGCCTGACCAGTATTAAGAGATCATTGTACTGTGACAATTGCGCCAGCCACGCAGGTAACCATTCCTGAATTTGCTTCTGCCATCGAACTAGATGTATTTCTTTGTCAGCAATTTCCTTAAACAACACCTCAGCCAGCAACTGACGCCCCAGAGTTCGATCAAGATGAAATTGGCCACTCGAACTATGGCTCAACCAGTCAAAAATTGTCTGATGAAAAAGTTCATAGCCTGATTCAGTTTCTAACATATAACTGCCAAGGCGACTACGGCAGGCAATAAACTGTTCGCTGTTCCATCCCAGAACTTCACAGGCCAAATTTTCCGGCAACGACCCACCCGCTGCGAGTAGTAGCCTAAGCAGAGGCTTGACAGTAGTCTCGTAGTCACTGCCAAAACGATGCTGGAAACTATCATAATAACGACGGTTGAGTCCTGGAAGGCCTGATTCCAAACTATTCAGGCTGGCTATAGTAAGTGAACCTTCCTGAAAACCCTCCTCAACTAGTCTGAGGTACAGCACCATGCCGCCGCTGCTCTCGATGACCAATTTCTCGATTTGCTGCTGCCTGACAGGTGCCAGTTGCTGCAATTCTGTCCGTGTAGCTATATATTCCTTGTACCAACTGCAAAGGTCGGCCTGATTGAGAGGATCTTTCCCATTAATCAGGAGTGGCTTGAAACCATTTAGCCGATTGATGATTTCCACTTCTGGTCGGCTGGTCAGCACAAAACTGATCCATTCTGGCAGGTTGCTTAACTCGTTACCTATCAGATCGGCGATCCGGTTGTTACCTTTTTCATCGGTGGTTTCGTCAAGCGCATCGATAAGCACAACCACTTTGTGAGCTCGCCAAAGTCCCGCCATAGGTTCAGCTAAAATCGATAGAAAAATATCCTGGGTATTTCTATTTTCAAGTTGATTAGAAACATTGTTACAGTATTCGTCAGAGGAATTAGCGTGCAGGTGCAGTTTGTGCAGTAGTCTGTTCCGGTAATCTTCCAGGTTGAGAGCTAATTGAAAAGCGATAGCTTTGAGAAGCTGTTTGGAATCTTTGAGCACAGCGCTTTTGTTATCACAAAACCAGCAGGCTATGACTGAATCGCGATATAATTCAGCCAATCGTCAAAATTCTCTGCAACCGTACAGCGCCAACCAGGGTAGTCAGCACACAGGGATTTATAATAATCTTTACTGGCACTTTGCTTATGCCAAACTTCGCTGTTTTTTTCCAGATATAACCAGCCACGCTTAAACTGGTTAGCGTCAATTTCAGGACGTTTAGCCAAAAACCAGTCCAGTACTAAATTAAAGTGAGGCAAATCATCATAATAACTTACTGGATCGATGTCACTTATGGCTTCCAGATAGGACTCCCCGCCATCATCCATCAATCGATATTCGCCCGTTTCAAGGGCATTAATCTCAAACTCATTAAATATTTGCATGAACTTAAGACGTGGAGGTGCAAGCAATTCATCGCGATATAATTCCATTAATCTTATCGCAGTTTGAACGTTTACCTTTTTACCCGATAAAATTTCACTTGCCTCATCCTGCTTGTTGACATGACTGATAAACCACTCGTGTCTGGAAGGATCCATGAGAAAAAGCCTCAGGTCATTTATTGCAACATATTCGAAACCACTGGCTGCTAGTGATCTAAGAAAATACAATTTTACAATAGCAAATAATAACCTGGATGTAATATAGGGACGCCCTAAATGCGGATCCAATTTCCTGAGCTGATCAATTTTGCTTAACAGCAGGTGAATCTCGTGCACATAGCCAGACCAAAGTAACTGATTTTCCGGTATACTTTCATAAATTGCTTCAATCTCCCGAGCTGTCAGATGAATAATACGGTTGCGGTCGTTCTGGCTAAAACCTGCTATTTTAAGAAATCTTCTTATTTCCGAAAACGTGGTTGCGTTCAAACCGGTAGTAAGAAGCATTTCCTTTACCTGGTGAAAAGCATTTTTTGGGGAGATATTGAAACAGATATCAGTTAATTGTGCTGATTTGCTAGTAAGCATGATGACCTCAAATAACGATTTAAGGTATAACAATAATCCTTATATGCGTCATTTTGTGACGTAAGGGAGTCTTGCCAAAGCTAGTGTTATAGTCAACAATTATAAAAATCAGCAATCCGTCAGCAAATGTCGCATTGGCATGGATAATTCTGGCTGATGGATGGGAGCACACCAATTTTGTGAATTTTACGGCTCATTTAACAGTTTTATGTTCCAAAAAATAGCATAAATACAATCGCTCCTGAATATCTGTCTCAAGTAAGCTTACCGTTAAATACCTATTACTCGTAAATTAATCTTTATAGGGCAAAGGTATTTTAAGCAGGATTAATTTAATTGACTGAACCAAGGAATGACCATGACCACGATTATCTATTTACATGGATTCGCCAGCGTAGGATCCGGAGCCAAGAGTGATGCTTTAATTGCAGCGTTTGGTCAAAATAATGTCTATGCACCAGACCTGCCTGTAGATCCGATAAAAACCAAAGAAATCGTGAATGACATTGTACGAAAGTCTATCAACTACCCGTTGATTTTCATCGGCACTTCGTTAGGTGGTTTTTGGGCTGACTATTTTGCTCATAAATTTGATGCAGCGTGTATTCTGGTTAATCCTGCCATGAATCCAGGCAAATTGATGGCAGAAAAAGTGGGGCAGATATTCACAAATTTCAAAACGGGAGAAGAAATTACCGTCACCCAAGAGCAAGTTGCTGAATTTGATAGATGCCGAAACGAAGCCATTAACTTAGCTAATGGCTATCTGGTTCATGTATTCCTGGCTGAAGATGATGATGTGATAGATTATCAGGATACACTGGCGCAGATCCGCTATCATAGAAGCTTGATAATCACAAAAAATGGTGGTCACCGCTACACAGAACATTGGGATAAGGTTGTTGCAAAAGCACTGGATCTGGCAAACGAAAAGTGAATTTTTTATATCCTTAGGATATTATGCAGATGAATGTTGCTGCCACCTATTTAGTATATCCAACTCACTTTGCGGAGTAAATTTGAAGTTATCGCAAGCAACATTCAACATCAAAGGATGCCCGGGATATTGTTTCATTACCCAGCGCGAGTGCTCATGACCATGCAATAATAATTGTTCACCAGTGGGTATTGGACGCAATTTCTCGTAACCCTCTGGTCGGTTTTGTTCTTCCAATCCTTTGGGAATGGCACCAGGCATCGAAAATCATCCGCACTTCTTTGCCTTTCATCACTTGAGCCAGACCTCGCACCCAAGTCAACGCGATGACCAGTTTATTGCGATTGCCTACGACAGGAACCAAACGAGACACAATTGGCAGCAGTTACTTTCGTCCTGCTTGCCCCAAGACGCTGACACCCAATGTCACCCAGCATTGCGCCAGTACATATTGCGTCTGATTGGCTTTCTTCGCATGGTCGTGCTCAACAGTGCTGCCTGGTGCAGTTTTTGATTGACGTAATATCAGCGTGTCGTCGAACAGCAGATTGAGTGTTTCCATGGGCAACGCGATGGAGACCGCCTCGAACAAAACGCGCGCGATTCGCAAAGTGCACAGGCTGCGGCGCTCCAGCAACTTGCAATAGGTTGTCCAGTGTTTGCGCCGGGTAATTGCACCGTTTCGTAGGGTGCGTTTACGCACCAGAATTTATGATGCATCGCAAAGGGCATCATTCGGTCGAGAAATTTACGACTGAGGTCTCTACCCAGGCAGCAGCATCCCGCCTCATAGCTATCCCACCCGAATCAAGTTGACTTTCCTGCTCCTTTAATCCCCGCAGACTAAGAACAAGCCAAGCATGCCCCGGTGATTATTTTTGAAAATTTCATGACACGCTCCCTTCAGCTGGGTTAATCTACGCACATGATCAGCTTCACCCTCTTCCTGGTATTTGGTGTGTGGCTGCTGCAACAACAGGCGGCGCTGCCGGATTTTATCTATAGTTGGCTGCTGCTGATCTATCCGCTGCTGCTATGGCTGGTCAGACATACCCGTTTCACGCGCTTTTTTTTAACAGCCCTGTTTGCCTGCGGACTTGGCTTCTATTTTGCTGCCTGGCAGGCGGAACAGCGCCTTGCCGATAGTCTGAAAGAGAACTGGCAGGGACGCGACCTTCAAGTAATTGGCGTGGTTGCCGAATTGCCGCACCGCCATCAGGGCGGTCAACGCTTTGCCTTCGATGTGGAGCAAACACTCACCCCGCTGGCACAGGTACCTGCCCACGTCTATCTGAGCACCTATTTTGACAGGCAAGCCAGTCCACCTGAACTAAAGGCAGGGGAACGCTGGCAATTGACAATACGCCTCAAGCAACCGCATGGCGTCTCCAACCCGCATGGTTTCGACTTTGAACTCTGGGCTCTGGAGCGAGATTTACGCGCGATAGGTTATGTGCATAACAAGGGACTGAACCTGCGCCTGACCCCGCTGGCGGCTGGCTTCGGCTACCGCATCGAAACCTGGCGCGAAGCCATCCATGACAAAATTTTTGACACTCTGGGTACCGCCCCTTTTGCCGGGGTAATCAGCGCGCTGGTGATCGGTGACCAGAACAGCATCTCATGGCAACAATGGCAGGTATTCACCCGCACCGGGGTCAATCATCTGATGAGCATTTCCGGCTTGCATATCACCATGTTAGCCGGTATCGCTTTCACTGTTTGCTATCAACTGTGGCGTCGTTCCACCCGACTGACACTGCGCTTGCCCGCCCGTCGTGCTGCGGTAGTGGCTGCAATGCTGGCAGCGTTGAGCTATGCGTTACTCTCAGGGTTTGCGGTTCCGGCGCAGCGCACGGTCTATATGGTCGGCGTAGTCGCCGCCGCGTTATGGCTGAACCGGAACTTTGCACCCTCGCAGATACTGTGCCTCGCACTGTACGCGGTGCTGATTCCTGATCCCTGGGCGATCCTTTCGGCAGGTTTCTGGCTGTCTTTTGGCGCGGTCGCACTCATCCTGTATGTTTCGGCAAATCGTATCGGCCGTAGCCATTGGCTGCGCGAATATATAACCGTGCAATGGGCAATGACCATCGGCTTGATACCGATGCTGCTCGGGTTATTCCAGCAAGTATCGATCATTTCCCCGATCGCTAACGCCATCGCCATTCCGCTGGTCAGCCTGGTGGTGGTGCCGCTTGCCTTACTGGGTGCCGCGCTACCGTTGGAAGCGCCTTTATGGCTCTCGCACATCGCGATGGATGGCGTGATGCACATTTTGGAAGGACTGAATGAAGTTGAGGTCTGGAACCAGCATGCACCGCCGACCTGGAGCATCGCAATCGGCATGCTGGGTATTTTGTGGATACTGGCACCACGCGGCTTTCCTGCGCGTTATATGGGATTCCTACTACTAGTGCCATTGTTTTTGAACAAACCAGAACCACCTGCTGAAAATACGCTGCGCCTGATTATTTTTGATGTAGGTCAGGGTCTGGCTGTCGCGGCAATAACCCGGCAACATGTGTTGCTCTACGACACCGGAGCTGATTTTACTGGCGATTCGGACAGCGGCAACCGCATCCTGATACCCGGCTTGCATGCCCAGGGAATCACCCATCTGGATGGTTTGATGTTGAGTCACGATGACATCGATCATACCGGGGGTGCCGCCTCTATCCTGCAAATATTCCCGGTCGACTGGATATCCAGCTCATTGCCGGTCGCTCAACTCGAAACCGTGACTATCGATCCCCTGCTCTATCACAGCAATCTCTGCCATGATAAACAGCGCTGGATTTGGGACGGAGTGCAGTTCGAACTATTGCACCCGGCTGCTGATTCCAATAGTAAACCGCACGACAACGAACAAAGTTGCGTGCTACGCATCAGCATCGGCACCAACCATATCTTACTAACGGGTGACATCGCGAAAAACGCCGAAATGCGTCTGGTCAAACTACACGCAGACAAACTGTATACCAGCCTGCTGGTCGCACCCCATCATGGTAGTAAAAATTCATCCAGTCTGGAATTTGTCGCTGCCACCCTGCCGGATTACGTGGTATTCACCGCAGGCTACCGCAACCGTTTCGGCCATCCCAAGCCGGAGGTGCTACGCCGCTACCAGGACAGCGGCGCAATACTGCTGCGCTCGGATAATGACGGTGCGATTCTGGTCAAAATGGACGCACAAGGCTTACAAGTAGCCTCTTACCGCAAGACACATCGTCATTATTGGACGCATAGCACAACTCCAGATTAAAATACGATGCACATCCAATAAGTGTGCGCAATGATAAATTCCCAACTTAGCATAACTGAAACCTTGCACACCTGTACAAAATCGGTTCAAATACCCCCCATGAAAACTTCACACGACATTCTGATTACCACAAAGATCAATTACCTGCCTGAGCAATCCGATGAGGCTCGTGATCGTTTTGTATTCTCCTATACCATCAATATCAGCAATCACGGCAATATCGCTGCCAGACTGCTCAGCCGTCACTGGATCATCACCGATGCTTTCAACCACGTCCAGGAAGTTAAAGGACCAGGTGTGGTAGGCGAGCAACCCTTGCTTCATCCTAAGCAGAGCTTTGAATACACCAGCGGTACGGTGCTCCCCACGCCGGTCGGCACCATGCACGGTAGCTATCAGATGATAGCCGACGATGGCGTGCAATTCGATGTCGAGATTCCCAAATTCACTTTGAGTGTACCGCGTGTTTTGCACTAACGGACATGGTAAGGATGCCACCCCTTATAATGAAACCGCCATGCCCGTTTCCCTGCTGAACCCACCAGCCA
>CAIRBC010000110.1 GCA_903876685.1 uncultured Nitrosomonadales bacterium
CTCCGGAGAGCAGCACTGCGCTCTGTCTGATCGGTTTATGCAGCGCAGGCGGCACCAGCCACCATGAACCTGTCGTCACCTTGCCGTCACGCAAGATTTGCGACAGTGCGATAAAAGCCAGATCGGCCTGATCGGTTGCAGCCAGTTGATAGGTCTGTGCGACGTTTTCGCCCTTGACCAGTTTGCTTTGCAACACGTTCCACATGATCAATTTTTCCAGAGTCTCCTTGGCGGCCATGCCATAGGGTGCGAATCCCGGATTGGCGATAGCCAGTTTGTTGAAATTGCCATTGCGCAGCACGCTGGCTTTATCATCCAACAGTCCGGGTTGCGCGCTCCATAACACCAGCGAGCCAAGCGCATAGACAAAGCGCGAACCGCCGACCGCCAGTCCCTCCTGCGTTAAGCGCTTGGGGATCTCATCATCTGCCGAAAGCAAGACATCAAATTGCGCACCACCCACAATCCTGGTGTAAAACTTGCCGCTTGAATCCACGCTGGTTTTGAGCGTATGCCCGGTCTGTTGCTGGAACAACACGGCAATCCGCTCCAAGGGAACCGCAAAATTGGAGGCAACGGCAACGCGCACCTCAGCGGCATATCCCGAAGTGCTCAATAAGGTGAACGTCAGCATGATGGTGGCCATAGCGCCGCGTAATGCAGAGATCATCAATCAATCCTCCTTCATCAAATAGGCTTATGATAACAAGTTGGAGGTACTCTGAAACAAATTATCTGGATATTATTGTGACAGTTCGCTCTCGTCCAGCGAGAGGCAGCGCCTGCTGTTTTTTTGTATACAAGTTATGCTAGACCATTACAGGGGACAGTAATATAATAGACTAATATGATCAACTTTGGCGCGCCGCCAGTGATTAAACAATTCAACAACAATAAATCAAGAGGATGCAATATCATGATTAAAGAAATTTTGACACCGGCAACTTTGGGGCTATTCAGGAGTGCGCGTATTACCCTCGCTGTTCTGGCATGCAGTTTTATTCTGTCACCGGCTTGTAATGCCTTGGATGGGGAAAAGTCCGCCTTGGAAAAAATACAGGCGCGCGGGACGCTGACCGTCGCGCTGTACCGGGAATTTGCACCTTTTTCCGATATTGATTCTGACACTAATCCTTATTCGCTCAATGGCAAAGGAGTGGACGTAGATTTGGCAAAAGCGCTGGCTGCCAAACTGGGCGTTAAACTGGCACCGATGTGGTTCGATGCCAGCGAGAAGGTGGAGGACGATTTCCGGAAGATGGTGTTGCAGGGTACGCAACTGGGCTATGGACCTGCCGACGTGTTGATGCATGTGCCGGTTGATCCGCTGTACATGGATAAAATCAAGAAAGTCAAGGTGCTTGCTGCCTATCACCGTGAGCATTTTGCGATCGGACGCAATCTGGAACAACTGCCCAAGCTGGAGAATCTTGCCCCTTTTGAAAAACTGCCGATTGCCGTAGAGGGCGAAAGCATGGGGGCTGATGTGATGAGCACTGCTGACAGCGGGCGTTACCGCGCCAATGTCAGATTTTTCAAGAATGCGGAGGGTAGCATCGAAGCGCTAAAGTCCGGTGCCGTGGTCGCTGCGATTGCGCAACAGGGAGAACTGGAGGGTGGGCTGAAAGCGGATACCCGCTTTGCCATCGACAAGCCGCTGCACCCGGTTTTGAATTTGCCGCACTGGACACTCGGCGTTGCCGTCAAAGCCGAAAGCGAAGACCTGGCAAAGGCTTTGCAGACAGCGATGAATGAACTGCTTGCCGATGGAACGGTAGCCCGCATCAAACAATCTTACGGCGTGGCCGACCGCAAGCCCTGAGCTATGCCGAGCTTGCGACCGGATATTTGCCTGTTGAAGTAATCCTATGCGCTTATTGCACACCTCGGACTGGCATTTGGGTCAGGCACTGCACGGTTTTGAGCGCAGTTATGAACATCAGTGTTTTCTCGACTGGCTGCTGGAGGTCATCGTCACTCAACAGGTGGATGGCTTATTGATTTGTGGCGATATTTATGACAATACTAATCCTTCAGCCGCTTCGCAAAAGCAGCTATATCGTTTTTTACAGCAGGCCAAACTTCGCGCGCCGCAACTCAATATCCTGATCATTGCCGGCAACCACGATTCTCCAGGCAGATTGGAGGCGCCAGCCCCGCTGCTGGAAGAATTTGATACCTGCGTGGTAGGTCATATCTGGCGTACTGCGGAGGGTGCTATCGACCTGGAGCGTCTGTTGATTCCGATGCATGACCGGCAAGGTGAAATTGCGGCCTGGTGTCTGGCTATTCCTTTTTTGCGTCCAGGCGATGTGCCTCAGTTGGAAGGTGATGACTTTGCCGAAGGAGTGGCGCTGCTTTATCAGCAGGTGTTAGCGTTGGCCATCGCGCGCTGCAAACCTGGACAAGCTATCGTGGCGCTGGGACATTGCCATATGCTCGGCGGACAGCTGTCAGAAGCTTCCGAACGGCGTATCGTAATCGGGGGAGCAGAAGCGTTGTCAGCCGCCATTTTTGATCCGGCGATTGCTTATGTTGCGCTGGGGCATTTGCATAAGGCGCAATGTGTCGGGGAACAGGCGCATTTGCGATATTGCGGCAGTCCTCTGCCATTGTCGTTTGCAGAAGTTGCTTATACCCATCAAATTCTGTGCGTCGAGATCAGCGGTGAAACGGTACAAGGAATTACTGCGATTCCGGTGCCGCGCGCCGTTGAATTGTTGCGTATACCCAGACAACCTAGCCCGGTGGATGAGGTGCTGGCAGAACTCGAGCAGCTGGTTTTGCCAGAAGTTGATGAGCATCGTCAGCCCTATCTGGAGGTGCGTGTGCGGCTTTCGATGCCTGAACCAGCTCTGCGCGCCCGTATCGAGGCAGTGTTGGCGGGTAAACCGGTGCGTTTGGCCAAAATTGAAACCAGCATTGTACGGGCGGCTACGCAGACGACTAATGTGCAGACTGATCTGGAACATTTGCAACCAGAGGAGATTTTTAAACAACTTTATCTGAGTCGTTATGGCAGTCTCCCGCCACAAGAACAACTCGCCTTGTTCGCCGAATTATTGCTGGAACCTGTCTGAACTACGATGAAAATACTGGCGATACGCGGCAAAAATCTGACTTCACTGGCGGGCGAGTTTGAGATCCCCTTTGATAAGGAACCGCTCGCGTCTGCCGGCCTGTTTGCGATCAGCGGCCCGACGGGAGCCGGGAAAAGCAGCTTGCTGGATGCCTTGTGTCTGGCTTTGTATGACGACACGCCGCGCCTGCTGAAAGCGGGTGGATTGGGTGCAAGGTTGCCGGATGTGGCTGGAGAAACCGTTAGCTCGCACGATAGTCGAACCTTGTTGCGGCGCGGCTCTGCCGAGGGTTATGCGGAAGTGGACTTTGCAGGAAATGACGGATGCTTGTACCGTGCCCGCTGGAGCGTGCGTCGTTCCAGAGCCAGGAGCGATGGCAGACTTCAGACTGCTGAAATGAGTTTGAAGAGTCTGCCTGCACTGCAGTCGATTGGCGGAGTAAAAAGTGAAGTTAAAACCGAGATCGTGCGGCGCATCGGGCTGAACTTCGAACAATTCACCCGTTCTGTGTTGCTGGCACAAAATGAATTTTCGTTGTTTCTCAAGGCAGATGATAACGAGCGTGGCGAGTTGCTCGAAACGCTCACCGGCATTGTCCTTTATTCCGCTATTTCCAGGCGCGCTTTCGAGCGGGCAAAAGTCGAGCAAATCAACCTGGATCGATATAACGACAGACTCGCCGACCAGAAACCCTTGCCTGCCGAGGCACGCGAGAAACTGGAGTTGGATAGCAGTCAGGCGAATCAGGTGCTGCTTGGTCTGGAGAATCAGCAGCAGCTGTTAGCCGGGCAGTTGCGCTGGCATGAGGCGCTGCTGAAGATGTTGCATAGCGAAAGTATGGCTGAAGCCGCCTGGAGCAGATTACAGTCTGAAAATGACGCAGCAGCATCTCGTCATGCTTTTTATGCACTGATTGTCGCGGTACAACCGGCGCGCGCGCTGCTGGCTGATTGTGATCGCCTGACTGCAGGCAAGGCACGATCTGAGTTGGCGATTAGTCAAGGTCAGAACGATCTGTTGTTGGCGACACAAGCCTTGCAGGCTGTACAGGCCTCTCAACTACAGGCACAGCAAACCCTGCTGTTTGCCGAGCAGCAGCAAAGTGACGCGCAGCCGGAACTCGATCGGGCAAAGGCGCTGGATGCACAGTTGCAAGCACTCGCTCCCTTGCATCAAGCGTTGTGCAAGCAGCGTGTGGCTGCCAGTGCCGCCGTTGCGGAAGCTAGTCTGGCGCTGGTGGATAATCATCGGCAACGCAGCTTGCAGTTGGAGGAACGGCAAAAGGCACAGGCATGGCTGTCGCAACATTGTCGGATTGCTAAACTGGCCGAAAACTGGCTGCGCTGGGATACCCTGTTTGTGCAGGCGACGAAAATGGCCCAGGAGCAGGCAGGGTTAATTGAAGTGCAGCAGGAGGCACAGCAAGCCGAACTACGCCTGAATCAGGCTGCGCTTGAGGCGGATCATCGGCTGGAAGCTGCGTTGCAAGCAATGACTCAGGCGCAAGCTGTGCTGGATGCTGCGCAGCTGAAGCTGGACAAGTTTGACGTTGCAGCACGACTGTTGCAAAAGCAGTCTGCGGAAGAAAGGCGCGACCGGTTGCTTTCAGCAGAACAGCAATGGCGGGATCTGGCAGCTAATCTTTCCACACAAGCGCGGCTACTACAAGAATTGGCGCAATTACAAACGGTCATCAGCGAGGCGGAAAGCCTGCTGCAGCAACTGGCTGCCCCATTGGTGTCTGCGAATACAGCACTGTTACAGGCAGAAAAATCACTTAAAAGTGCCGAAGCGGCATGCGCGAAAAGTGTAGAAAGTTTGCGCGCAACGCTGGAACCGCAAGTTGCCTGTCCGGTATGCGGTTCGCTGGAGCATCCTTATCAGAGTGGAAATCTGCAGTTGCACGCGATGCTGGATAGTCTGCAAACCGAGGTCACGCAGACTCGATCCTCTGTGCAACAGTTGCAGCAACAGCAGACCGCGCAGCAAACGATAGCACTCACCAGTCGTGAGCATTGGCAGGCGGTTTCACGGCAATCCACTTCGCTGGCTGTGACCATCAGCATGGCGCAAACGGCATGGCACGCACAGTCGCTTGCGGTAGAATTGGCTGATCTAGCAGAAAGTCAGTATCCAGCCTGGTTTGCAGAAAAGCAGCAGGCCTTGAAGCTGCAATTACAAGCACTGGCGATCGAAGAAAAGGCAGAACGCGAAGCCGTGCAAGCCAGAGACAAGGCACAAGCCTTGTGCAATACCGCCTCAGTCACAAATATGCGCTGCAAGGATGCTCTTGCTCAGGCGCAGAGCCTGCACGTTAAAGCGAGTACCGGGCGGGCGGCGAGTCAGGAAAAGATTGCTGAGATTACAGGACGGATTGAAGGGACGCTCAGTGAACTTGATGCAGCCTTTGAAAGCCAGGAATGGATGGAAGCCTGGCGTTCCGGGCCGGTCGCTTTTCATGAGGGTTGCAAAAATGGCGTCAGGCAGTGGCAGGCGCAAAGCAAGCTGCTTGAAGCCTGTGAGCAGCAGCTTGGCAAGCTGGAAGTCGCTAGCGGAGCGTTGCAAGAGGCGCTAATAAAGGCGGAAGCACAAGCTAGTCGTCTGATAACAGAAGAAGCTGGCAGTGCAGCGCAACTGGAAAAAATGCAACAGGCACGTCAAGCACTGTTTGGTGGCCAAAAAACTACCTGGATTCAGGAGGGATTACAGGCTGCGATTGACTCCGCGAAAGCCAGCAAGATAGCGCAGGATAAATTTTTGCAGCAAAAAATAAATCAAATAACCCGGCTTCAAGAAGCGCTAGTTCAGGCAACAATGCGATATTCACAGCAATCAGAGGAGGCTATACGTTTTGAAGCTACGCTTTCGGAGTGGATCGCCGGATTTTCAGGTGCTGAGACACCCTTGAATATTGAAAAATTGCGGTGCTTACTGGGCTATCAGGAAGACTGGATAAACGGAGAACATAATCAGTTACAAGCGCTACGGTCAGCATTGCAGAATGCCTCGACCGTGTTGCAGGAGCGCCGTTTGCAGCGCGAACTACATCAACAAAGTCGTCCTGAAACAGACAGCGTGGATGCTGTAAAACAGGCGTTGGCGCTATTGGAACATCAAAGCCAAACAGCTCAGGAAGTAGCCACCGGGATGCAACTGGCCATTGCTCAAGATCAGACGCGCCGGTTAAAGTTTGCGGCCGTGTTGGCAGAAATGGAGAAACAGGAAGTTATTTGCAGGCGATGGGCGCAGTTATCCGAATTGATCGGCTCGGCAGATGGCAAGAAATTCCGCAATTATGCGCAACAATATACGCTGGACGTGTTGCTGGGTCATGCCAATTTGCACTTGCGTGAATTGTCGCGCCGTTACCGGTTGCAACGGATCAATGATACGCTGGCACTGTTGGTGGTCGATCAGGATATGGGGGATGAGCTACGTTCGGTACATTCACTTTCAGGAGGCGAATCATTCTTGGTTTCACTGGCGCTGGCGCTCGGACTGGCGTCGCTGTCTTCAAACCGGGTTCGCGTCGAATCGCTGTTTATAGACGAAGGTTTTGGTAGTCTGGATGCAGAAACCCTGGCGGTGGCAATGGATGCGCTGGATGGTTTGCAGGCGATGGGGCGTAAAGTGGGCGTGATTTCTCATGTACAGGAAATGACCGAACGGATTTCCACCCAGGTTTTAGTGCAGCGCATGGCGGGCGGCAAGAGTCAGGTGGTGATTATTTGAGACCGTTTTTTGCGAAATTAACTTTGTGATTGATTGAGTGGGCTTTTGGAAAGATTTGAAGAAAGCGGCGTGCCGCGTATCGGTTGGGTTAGTCATAGAACCTGAGCAGGTAAAAATTCAGCTAGTCCTAGCCACGAGTTAACCGGAAATTTTCGTTGAAAATAATCTGACTCTTTGATTGTTTGGTCGGGGCGAGAGGATTTGAAGCTCCGAGCACATGCATCCCATGCGAGTATACAGTTCCATCAGGGGGGTCAGTTCTAACCGGACTTTAACACCAAAAACAGTAATACTGTTTATTTCAAATCCAATTTAATTGGGTGAAATTTTCAACTATATGAATATTAACGATTATATATTTTTACGTACTTTAAAAGTGTCGCTGTAGTGCCATAGAATTTCACAAAAAATCGAAATGCCTATTGCTTTTGTTGTAAAATTGGGTTTATGTTTATACGCAAAACCAAAACTAACAGCACCTCCACTGGCGA
>CAIRBC010000111.1 GCA_903876685.1 uncultured Nitrosomonadales bacterium
ACCAAGGCTTGCTCGATAAATGCTTCAGTATACTGATTTGCCATTGCTTACTCCTCAACTCAAAATTAATTATTTGAGGCGGCAACTAGTCTGACACAGGGGGAGGGGGAGGTGAGCGCGTAGGCCTTTCTACCTGTTGGCACGAAGGCATTGAGTGTATTTTTATGCGCCATGCCAGCGGCGCACATCTTGTTATGACCGACAAAAATTAAGGGAAAAGTGGCATTTTTATCTCGCTGTTTTTTAGGGAATTCTAAAGTCTAGGAAATTTAACCGCACAACCCAAAGGATTAATGACCCACTCACCACGGTCAAGTCTTTTTTATTACTGAATCCTGGTTAATGCCCTAATTCATTATTTTCCATGCACATGATTACAATAATTTCGCAGTTCAATATCGAAAATTTGGCTATCGTCAAAGCAAGCACATAGAATTACCTTGGGTGGGAGAATTTGCTCGTCACCAGGAGATCCGCTGATCGAACTGAAATTCCGGTTCTGGCTGCGTTGCCAAATCATATTGAGGGTAGTTATCCATCTCTTTAGCAGTCATTGCAGCCTTCCACAGTGGCGGTCCACGCGCAGGTGATATTGTCGGTGGTTGGTTAGACTCGCCGATATGCCCCAAGATTTTTTGTATGGTGCTGGCATTGGTAACAAAGGCAATGATCTGCATTTCTGCGTGACAGATCGGGCAAACCAAAGGGAAAACTTCGTAGAAGCGAGCCATAACCAGCGACTTGGCGAGCGTTGCTTGCTCGCCTAGTCGAGTGGCTAGTCGTTCCATCAGTAACTGGCGCCACAGGTAGTGCGACAAACTACGATGGTGCTGGTCTTCCGCGCTTGAACTTGGCGAAAAATGGCCTCATCAAGACCGGATGCCGGGTGAAAAACTGCGGCTCCATCAGTTTTGAGAGTGGAATCAAATAACCCTTCAATGATAATACAGTGAAAGTGTATATGTTCATTCAGAGAAGAACCGAAGCGTTGAATAAAGGCGACAGCACCAAGACGAGCTTTGATGCCGCAACCTGGGCTATGTTCACGCAGACAGCGCTCCACCGCGCGCATATATATACGCAGGACGGCACCTTGCAATGAAGCATTGCGTCGCAAAAAATAGCGCAGGCGCTTGGGCACCGAGAGCACCCATTGTCGTACAGGCAACGGCGGAAAAACGTGATCGACAAGATGGGCTGCGGTCTCAACCATTCGTCGGCTGTTACAAGATGGGCATACGCCACGCCCTTTGCAGGAAAATGCGACCAGGAAATCGTGTCCACAATTTTTGCAACGGGCTCGTGCGAAGCCAAATGCCAAGATTCCACATTCCAGGTAACGGTGAAATGCTTGTATCACATGTGCGGGCGGCGAATCATCGAATTGCGCCTTCGAGAGCGCCAGCCAGGTTTCGAAGTACGCCTGGACAGTGCGATACCACAGCGTTAGTTCGGGGTGGCGGCGCTGATAGCGCCGCCGTGCGGCACATTTGACTGCGTCATTCATGATGGCTACTCCACTGATCGATTCGCTGGAGACAGTAGCGAAAGGTGGAAACTCCAAGCTCTGCTGACATGGCAGATAGCTGGGCGCCAAGATTCAATCTCTGCATTCGCATTGGAGATCGATCGTTCTGTTAAGTTCGCGACCAGTGAGAAGCTAGCAGCCTGTCTGGCTGGCTGGGTGGTGTATAACTTTTGATCCTGCTAGTTCTACTTTGTCAGATTCATTATTCACCTATCATCCATCCAGTGCCCCCTGGACAGCTGCCGAGCTAAAACTCTTATCCTGTTTCCCTATCTGCGCTTTCTGTTCTTTGTCGATAAGCTGCTCGGTAAAATCATGTTTGCGCGTGCCAAGCCCCTTGATCTGCAAAATTCCGAGGGGGAAAAAATCGGTCGCATCAAGGCAAGATTGAGAATGTCAGGGCAGTCGTAGCCAGTATTCATCATGCCGACCGTGACGCAAACGCGTGCCTTGCTGGTTTTGTAAGCATCGATAAAGTTCGCAGCGCCCAGCAGATTGTTGTTGGTGAAGTTGATGGTGTATTGCTGTGCATTGGGTATCAGGGACGTAACCTGTACGGCAAAATCGGACTGGTATTTCCCAGGGAAAATTGTGTCGCCCAGTTCGTTGAGTAACTAGTAGTTCGTTTCAATAAAATATTTACAAATCAAGCTATCCCTAGATCAAACTTTTTCCAGCGGAACGCTACGGGTGACGCATTGATCTCATCAATGCCTTTTATGATGCGCTCCTTCAGTTCAGCAATAGAATCAACTCGTATATGACGTAGGAAGGTTCTGGCCATTTTTGAGAAGGCGCACTCAATCAGATTAAGCCAGGAACCATGCTTGGGCGTATGAACATACTCGAAGCGACCAGGCCGAGTTGCAAGGTATGTCAATGTTTCTTTTGATATATGTGCCGAATGATTGTCAAGCACCACGCGAATAATTGACCCTGCAGGGTAATATTCATCAAACCGTTTGAGCAACGCGATAAACTCAACGCTACGATGACGATCTTCTACGTTGGCGAAAATATGACCTGAGTGCAGATCGATTCCAGCCATGATTGATACTGTACCATGGCGTTTATATTCGTAATCTCGTCCAATAGCTGAATACTTTCCAGGAGCAGGTTGCAGGTCTGGCGCTTTC
>CAIRBC010000112.1 GCA_903876685.1 uncultured Nitrosomonadales bacterium
GAGCGGAAACGACGGTGCCATAATCTGAGGTCGCGATAGCCTTGCGAAACGCAAAATCCTGCGACATGATGCTCGCCGATTGAATCAGTTGCCGGTTATTATGTTCGCGGAGCAGATTGAAGACCCGTTGTCCGGCCAGCAGCTTTCGTTTGATATCTTGATGGGCACTATCCGACAGGCTGCTGTTGATCATGACCAGACTTGCCGCCTGAATCAGCAGCAACAGGATGGTAAAAGCACATATTGCTGACCTGCTTTTCCAGCAGGTGAGCACTCCAACCTTCCGGCGAAAGACCGGCTAATACCCTGCCCGGTTAATATTTTCGGAATATATCCCTTAAAATAGTCGTAGTAGGGTGCGCTGCAGCACCAAGTTTAATGGCTCAAGTCAGCGCAAATGGTGCTGTAGCGCACCCTACGCGAGTGCTGAATAAAATTTTCCGAAGCCGCAAGCCGGACAGGGTACTAGAGCGGTGCGTTCATCAGTACGCCAGCGTTGATGCCAGGTCTTTTTGTCCTGACATTCACTGCGGCAATTCGTGTGGGCGACGATGGGCGTTTTGCGATGGCTCCGGCTCATGGTCACACACTTTTAACGACCGATGTAAAATCAGACCATTGCTCAATACGGAATGCGCGGATATCTCGCACAGATGGCGGAAACCAAAACAGCGACTTGAGAGACTGAATCGCCACGAAAAGCTGCGCCATATTTTCGTCATCGGTCACGTACAGGCTGCCTTGCACGCGCCGGAATCCGTATTGAGCCAGCGTGGAGCCAATCTCGGCATACGCTTACGATACACCCTTGGGATGGTTCTTCTCGGCGTCGGCCACCGTCAGGTCGAAAGAAACTGCATACATCAGCGAGCCTCAGGGTCGTCAAAAACATGCGTCAGCCGGTATTCGGCTGACTCACCTGTTTCGACCATCTTGACCTCAACCATCCAGTCTCCATCATCCAACTGGCGCAGTGTCTGGCCAACTTCGTACTTGGGCCCGAATGCACCAAAGCTCTTAATCTTGCCCGTGGGTACGGGCGGGGCAGTTATAACGGCCTGCATCGCATCACTCCTTATCAAAACTCGGTATCATAGTAGTGGTTTGAGAATTCTATTTCAAGAATTATTTGTGAGAAGAAAAGAGCATTGATTTTGCGTGTCGCATCGGCAATGGGGAGTACCATACGAATATGTATACCTGAATGAGTTATGCACGGCGCAGGAATCCAAAATTGGCTTGGGTGATTTTTTGACCGCTACAACCATCGACGGTTACACCAGTCCCTCGGCTATCAAACACCAGCGGAGGTGTATTGGAAGGTCAAAGGGGCGCATTTTAAGTGCAGACGCTCTATCTTAAGTTTTATGCATTTTGGTCTTGACATTGGGGAGTACCATACCTTGACCACTCCAGAAATTATCAAGAAAACGGCAAGCAAATTGCGTGGGCACTATGGCTACTATGGTGTCACCGATAACAGCAAAGGGATAAATGCCTATTTTCATGAAGTCAAAGGAATCCTGTATAAAGGGCTGAGTAGGAGAGGCAAGAAAGGGTGCTACAGTTGGGCGAAATTTGCCAAGTTGCTGGAGCGCTACCCGCTGCCGACACCAAAAATCATGGTCAATCTGTTCTAACTTTGCGAAATGGTTCTAACGGGCATGGCAAATTGCCACCCCTGATGATGAAACCCATCATGCCCGTTTCCCTGATGAACCCACTAGCCACTCCACTAGGTTGCTAAAAGAC
>CAIRBC010000113.1 GCA_903876685.1 uncultured Nitrosomonadales bacterium
CTGTCTTTTGGCAACAAAGTGGAGTGGCTAGTGGGTTCATCAGGGTTCCGGGCATGGCTGGTTTTATTAGCAGGGGGGGTACTTTTGCTACACTTAAAAAATCTTCACTAAAATACTTTAGATTGTTTATAATTTTGCATAAGCTTTTGGAAATTAGATCAATGTTATTGAATGGCAAAGGACTATCTTGAGAACTAATCTACCCGTAAATCAAAACGAAATCCTGCTGGATGACGAGATGCTGATTGTCTCGAAGACTGACCTCAAAGGACGTATTAGCTACGTTAACAAGGATTTCATGGTCATTAGCGGCTTTACCGAAAAAGAGCTTATCGGTGAACCGCACAACATATTGCGTCATCCGGATATGCCCGTTGAAGCCTTTGAAGATTTATGGAAGACCCTCAAGGAGGGTCGCCCTTGGACGGGCATGGTCAAGAATCGCTGTAAAAACGGCGATTATTACTGGGTCGTTGCTAATGTGACACCGATAAAAGAAGGTGGTCAAATCACCGGTTATATGTCGGTGCGCCGTAAGGCTACCCGGGATGCTATCAGGACGCATGAGGAAGTCTACCGGTTGTTTAGGGAAAAACGCCAGGGACGCTTGACTATACGCTGCGGCAAAGCCGTCAAAGGCCACAAGAATCCCTGGGCCGATTTGTCGATAGGCATGCGGATGACTGTAGTGCTGGGATTTCTGTGCTTTGCGCTGGTGCTGCAGGGGTTGGTAGGGATATGGACTGTCGCTGCAGCCAACCAGAAGGTGGCTGAGATGTATGAACAACGGGAAGAGCCGGTTCGTCTGCTCGGGCGTATCAGTAAATTGATGGCCGAGAGCAATATTCAGGTATTACAGGGGCTTCAACATGATCCGAACGGACAGTATGCCCGCTTTCATGAACATCCGCTTACCCAACACACTGATCAGCTTCAAAAAAATATTGCGGAAATTGATTCACTATGGGAAAGCTATCAGGCCTCTATTCATTCAGAGGATCAACGTGCCTTGGCTAAGTCTTACCAGGAAGCACGCAAGAATTTTATGGCTGAGGGCTTGCTTCCAGCCCGTCAGGCACTGCTGGAGGGGCACTATGCTGACGCCAATCAACTCAGGCAACTCAAGATTAATCCGCTCTACAAGGAAGCTAATGGCAAGGCGGAAGAAATATTGAAATACCTTGCAGATGCCAGCAAGACGGATTTTATTGCTTCAAAGGCGCACTACGAGCAGGTACGTCTGTGGACATTGCTGGTTATTTTGTGTGTGGTAGGGTTGGCGATAATCGGTGCAGTATTGTTGATTCGCTCAATCAAACGACCGGTTCGAGATGTGGTTAGCACCCTTGAAAATGTCTCTCAGGGCAAATATTCAAACGTCATTGACGTTACCCATAACGACGAATTGGGCAAGGCTCTACAAGGGCTGCAATCGATGCAGACTCGTCTGGGTTTTGAAGTGGCTGAAGCCAAGCGGATCGGTGATGAGATGACGCGTATCAAGATTGCACTGGACAATGTCAGTACGCCGGTTCGACTTGCGGACATGGCAGGGCATGTGATTTACGCCAATCAGTCCTTGCTCAGAACTCTGCGCCGCATCGAGCCCACTTTGAAAGCACAAAATGCGGCTTTCAGTGTGGACGGGTTTATCGGCAGCAGCATTGGTACTCTGTACGCCGATCCGGAGGCCGCCTTGAAGCGCCTGGCGGGGTTAGTTTCCACGACCGAGACGGTCATGGATATAGGCGGGCGCACCTACCGGGTAATGACCAGTCCGGTACTCAATGCGGCAGGGGAGCGACTGGGATCGGTCGGTGAATGGCTGGATCGGACGGATCAGATGCTGGTGGAGAAGGAAATTTCCGAAATTGTTGAATCTGCCGGAGCAGGCGTTCTCGACAAGCGGATTGATCCAACCGGCAAGGAAGGTTTCTTCCTGACCATGGCCACGGGTATTAATAGTTTGTTGGGAAATACGCAACAGGCTTTGCTTGCTACCTCTGAGGTTTTGTCTCGCGTCGCACAAGGGGATCTCACCAAATCGATCGATGCGGACTACGCCGGAATTTTTGGCCAATTGAAGGAAGATACCAATTCGACGATTCAGCGTTTGAATGAGGTTATCGGTCAAATCAAAGATGCCAGCGATACCATTAACACCGCCTCCAAGGAGATAGCCGCCGGCAACAGCGACCTGTCACAGCGCACCGAAGTACAGGCCAGCAGCCTAGAAGAAACTGCCAGCAGCATGGAAGAATTGACTTCCACCGTAAAGCAGAATGCGGAAAACGCCAAACAGGCCAATCAGTTGGCAATTGGTGCCTCGGGTGTGGCCAAAAAAGGCGGTGCGGTGGTGGGTCAGGTAGTTTCGACCATGGATTCGATCAACGAATCGAGCCGCAAGATCGTCGATATTATTTCAGTAATTGACGGCATTGCATTTCAGACCAATATTCTCGCGTTGAATGCGGCCGTGGAAGCGGCTCGTGCCGGTGAGCAAGGCCGTGGTTTCGCAGTCGTAGCTGGTGAAGTGCGTAATCTGGCTCAGCGCAGTGCGGCTGCCGCCAAGGAAATCAAGGTTTTGATTAGCGACTCGGTAGAAAAAGTCGGTGCAGGCACTAAACTGGTCTCTCAAGCCGGACAGACTATGGATGAAATCGTTGATGCGATCAATCATGTAACCAATATTATGTCCGAAATAACTGCTGCGTCTTTCGAGCAAAGCCAGGGTATCGAGCAGGTCAATTCAGCGATCACCCAGATGGATGAAGTGACTCAGCAGAATGCAGCGCTAGTCGAGGAAGCGGCTGCCGCCGCAGAATCTCTGGAAGAGCAGGCGCAAAATTTACTGTTGTCGGTGGGTACCTTTAAAATTGCTTCGGGCAGTTCCAGTCAGCGTGCAGTCACTGTTCGCACTCATGTTCCAGCCGTCAAACCGGTGACTGGCAGGCAGCTCAAGCCTAAGATGCCATTGCAGGATAAAGACGGGGAATGGGCAGAGTTTTAACCGAGCCTTAGCAGCAGCTTGGTTTCCCCCTTCGTGGACAAGAGCAATAGTGTAACCCGGATGTAGACCACAGGTCGAAATCCGTTGGAGGGGATTTAATTCGGTTCGACCCGAATGGCACTTACTTAAGCTTTTTTGGATGACCCTATTTTCTCACTTGCGCTCTTGCTTCCTGCCTTGATTTTGTCAACAATAGCTAGGGTTTGGTTCACGGTAAATTTGTTCTCATCCGGCTACGCCCCCTCGCTACGCTCTCCCCGCTTGCGGGAGAGAGGCGGGGGAGAGGGAGCGAGCTTTAACTTTTTTTTCATGTTTTCCCCTCTCCCTAACCCTCTCCCACAAGTGGGAGAGGGCATAAGTCGGTTTTATTTTATTCAATACTAATCAGTATGTTATGCGAAGAAAAAAGTAAATATTCGGTTAAC
>CAIRBC010000114.1 GCA_903876685.1 uncultured Nitrosomonadales bacterium
AGACCCGTGTATAGCGTTTATCGGGCGGGGGAAGATACCTTCTGTTTTCAACTGGCTACTAGTGATTTTCATACCTTGCTGGGCATGAGCAAAATCTTCAGCAATTTTTGCATACGCCAGATTGCCAACTTGCTTGAATATTCAAAACAGGTCATTCATACCCAATATGCCCAGTCAGAAACTAAACGGCATTCCTTGACCAGTCCGCTGTCCTCCATCATTCGTCGCAAGCCGGTTAGTTGCACTGCCAACACCAGCGTACGCAAGGCCTTGGAAACAATGAAGCTGATGCACATCGGTTCGATGATCGCCGTGGATGAGGAAGGACGACCCATCGGCATCATGACACTGCAGGATGTGCTGGAACGGATTGCCATGCCGCAGGCCAATCTGGATCAACCAGTCATTAATTTGATGTCAACCACGTTGACCGCCGTTTCACCGCATATTCAGGCACAACAGGCCGCCATCCTGATGGTGGAGAATGGGGTAAGGCATATACTGGTCGTCGAAAACGAGAAACTGGTGGGACTGGTATCTGAAAAAGACTTGTTTGCGTTACAACGCGTGGGATTGCGAGAAATCGGCATGGCGATCCGCAGCGCCTTGCAAGTTGAAGAGTTGCTGCAAGCGGCGTCCAACATTCGAAACGTAGTCCATAGCATGATGGCACAAGGGGTAGCCCCTGAGCATCTCACCCAATTCATCTCTGCCTTTAATGACCTGCTGACCGTCCGAATCATAGAACTGGCGTTTGGTCAGGCGGCTTCAATCCCTGCTGCTTGTCAAATTTGCTGGCTGGCCTTAGGCTCTCAAGGACGTTTTGAGCAGACACTTTATACGGATCAGGATAATGCGCTCATTTTTACCGTCCCGGAGGGATATACCGCAGAACAGCTGCGTACAGAACTCTTGCCGATTGCCAAAAATATCAACGATACCCTGGCCTTGTGTGGTTTCCCTTTATGCAAAGGCATGGTGATGGCCTCCAATCCGCAATGGTGCCTGTCGCTGGGTGAATGGAAAAAAACCTTTGCAAACTGGATCAATCACTGCACCAAGGAGGCGATCCTGCAATCATCAATTTTTTTCGATTTTCGTGCCTTGTCGGGAGAAGCCAGCCTGGCTGCGGAATTACGCGAATGGCTGCATGAATTAGCGGGCGGCAACGAGCGTTTTTTATATCAGTTGGCTGAAGCGGCGATGGACTTCCGGCCACCTATCGGTGTGATCAAAGACTTCGTGCTTGGCAAGGAAAAAAAGCTCGATCTGAAGATGTATGGCATTACCCCCTTTGTGAACGCAGCCCGGTTATTCAGCCTGGCAACCGGGGTACCTGCTACCAATACCATACAGCGTTTACGCGCCAGTGCATCGAAGATGAAAATTTCGACCGAAGATATCGAAGCATGGATAAATGCCTTCCTGTTTATCCAGGTACTGCGCCTGAGACATCACGACCTGGCAAAAGCCAACGGGCTGAGCGATGAAGAACTGGATAATTTGATTGATCCAGCACAACTCAACGAATTGGATCGACGTATTCTTAAAGAGGCTTTCCGGCAGGCACGGAAACTTCAGATCAGAATCGGACTGGAGTATCACGTATGAAAAAATTGCTAACCCGTTTGTTTGACAACAAATCCGAACTAAGCTTGCAGCAGCGGAAGCGACTGGCTGCGTGGCGCAGATTACCTCCAGCGACAGTGTCTACTCCCATCAATAAAATGCGCTGCGTGGTCATGGACGTGGAAAGCAGCGGACTGGATTTAAAAAAGGATCGACTGATTTCGATAGGCGCTATCGCACTGGTCAACGGTCAGCTTGCCCTGGGCGACTATTTTTACGCTGTGCTACAGCAGCCAACTGCCAGTGACAAGGAAAATATCCTGTTGCACGGCATCAGTGGAAGCGATCAGATGGAAGGCGTGCCGGCCATCGATGCACTGCTGGATTTTCTGGAATTTCTGGGCAGAGATCCGCTGGTGGCTTTTCACGTTGCTTTCGATAAACACATGATCACGCAAGCCATCGACCAATATCTGAATTTCAAATTCAAACGCCAGTGGCTGGATCTGGCCTACATCATGCCGGCACTCAATCCTGACTTGGCCGAGAATTGCCGCAGCCTGGATGAGTGGAGCAACTGCTTCAACCTGGAGAATGAGACCCGCCACAACGCCCTTGCGGACGCAATCGTCACTGCGGAATTACTACAGGTTGCACTGCATCAGGGCAGCAAAAGATCCATTGCTCATTACTCCAAATTCTTGAGTCTGGAGAAGTCTTTGCGCTGGCTGACCAATCAAGGCGATTACTAGCGTTTAATTTCGTCAATGCATGGCATTAGCTGTACCACGGTAAATTTGTTCTCATCCGGCTATGTCCCCCCTCGCTACCCCCCCTCTCCCTAACCCTCTCCCACAAGTGGGAGAGGGGATGAGTATGCTCTGCCGTTTAATCGTGCCGTCCCCGACCCCTAACCCTACCCATGAACCTCCATTTCGTAGGGTGCGCTTGCGCACCAATTTCATCGACCCT
>CAIRBC010000115.1 GCA_903876685.1 uncultured Nitrosomonadales bacterium
CCTGACCCCATACTTCCTTACTTTTCCCTGACCCCTTACTTCTCCAAGGTGTGACGGAATAGGTTAAATCGGCGCCAGGTCTATAAATGCCATTTAGAACTGACCCAGACCGCCGTCGACGACGAGTTCGGTACCGGTGACGAAGGAGGAATCTGCGCAACCGAGAAACAGTACCGCTTTTGCGATCTCTTCAGAGGTACCGAAGCGCTTCATCGGAATGCCCGAGAGTATCTGTTCTGCGATACCCTTGAGTTCTTGCTCGGGAAGCCCGAGTCGTCCGAAAATGGGTGTGAAAGTAGGACCCGGACTCACTGCGTTGACACGGATATTGCGGTCGGTCAGATCAGCTGCCAGGCCGCGAGCCAGTGAACGTACAGCGGCCTTGGTCGCGGCATAGATGCTGTTACCTGGCCAGGCCTTCTGGTTGAGTACCGAGCTATTCAGCACAATTGCCGCACCCTCGTTCAGGTATGGGAGTGCCTTCTGTACCGTGAAAAATAATCCTTTGATGTTAATTGCAATTAATTCATCGAACATTTGCTCAGTGGTATCCGCCAGAGGCGCTGCCTTGTAAATTCCGGCGTTGGCAAACAGAAAATCGATTTTCCCAAGCGCTGAAACTTCCTGGTAGAAATGTTCAAGATCGGCTAGCTTGGATACATCGGCCCTGATTGACAGGAATCCAAAGTCTTTTCTTGCTGCAGCAAGTGCAGCTTCGTCCCGCCCGCAGATGGCAACACGAGCACCTTCGCTGGCCAGCATTTGCGCGGTGGATAAGCCGATTCCGCTAGTTCCGCCCGTTACGACGGCCACCTTGTTTTCATATCTCATGACTATTCCTTTAATGTGTATGCAGCTTCGTTCAGGTAGACAATTTGCGTCCAAGCTTTGCCTCTACCGACGCGACCTTGCTTTTGAGTCTGCCGCTGGCACCCGCCCGATAATCAATTTTGATGGTAGTGGCGATTCGGTCACAGTCTGAACTCATTTTTTCATAGCAGGCAGTGACTACCGCCATCACTTCGGCCCATTCGCCTTCGATGATGGTTCCCATGGGTGTTAGTTGGTAGGGCAGTCCGCTCTTGTCAATAATGTCGAGCGAACGGGTTACAAAAGCGCTGACGCTTTCACCTTTGGATAACGGGGACATTGCAAATTCAAGTAATACCATAATATTCTCCTTCGGGATTAAACATCATCAAGGCCGCAATGATACGTTGCGGCAATTCGGTTAAAAGCGCTACAGGGACAGTCTGGTCGTGATGTGCGGCTGACCAGGCCTGGCTAACATTAGTCAAGGCATTGGCATCATACTGTCTACCACTTCCTAATGCAGCTTCGAAACGGTTGGCCGCAGCGGTCAAGGCAAGCGGATCTGCATCGACGACCAGCAGCGCATGGACCAGCACTGCATAATGATTTCCGGCGCGTCGCCAATACTGTGCGGTGCCGGCAATTTTACGCGGCGCACCGTCACCGGCGACCGCCAGATTGAAACGTCCGTCGCAGAACGAACCCTCAACATTATGCGCAAACGCCTCAATACCCAGTCCGGCAAGTGCCTCACTGAGTATGTTACAAATGCTGGCATAGGTCGCATCCGCCAGATCACCTGGAGCGCGGGTGCACGGGTAAGCAAGACTAACATTGAGTATCCCGGATCCTTGAGGTACCACCCCGCCACCGGAGCGACGAAGTCTCACCGGCCAGCCAGACTCTGCTGATAAGGCACAAGCAGCCGCAAAATCAGGAAAGCGACGGCATAACAAGGGGGCGACCAGTTCCTGTCGACCAGTCCAAACGGCGGCTGTCGCTTGTCCTTGTTGTGCTAGTTCCAGCCAATCCAGTTCTCGCTCACCTGAAATTATTTCACCAGGACTCAGCACTTGTGTCCAGTGTGGCGCGTAAGTCGGCTCTGCAACCCTGTCGCCCTTCAACAAACCCGTTGCGGGGTTGGATTGACTCAACATGGTTGCAGACCGACTATAGTCGAATCAAGCACTAATATGCTGGATGATCAGACGGTTCACTTCACTGGCACGCTCCAGTTGCACCATGTGCCCGACGCCCTCTAGAATTTCGACGGTCGCGCCTTTAGGTGCATTGCTGGCGTGATTGACGGGGATGACACGATCATCTCTACCCCAAATCACCAAAGCCGGACAACTGCTCCCCAGCTTCAGGCCAGGTTGTTCGTTCTGTTTGCCATCGCAAAACAACGCCTGCCCTAGTTCTACCAGCAAGGAACCTACCCCATCCAACCGCTTGTACCTAAGCACATCATCGACCAGTTGACGGCTGACCAGTGCCGGATCAGAAAACAGAATTTCCAGTACCGGTTTCAATTCGCGCCTTGATTGAGCGTTCGCAAAACCGTCGATGTAGGCGCTATTGATCTCGGCTCCCAGGCCTGCGCTGCCAATCAGGGTCAACGAGGCCACATATTGCGGGGCGTCGAGCGCGATCTGTGAGGCGATAGCGGCTCCCATCGAATGGCCGACCATATGTGCACGCGTCACATTGATCGCGTCAAGGAAATGCACGACAAAGCCTGCTTGCGCAACCAGGTTGACACCAGCAGGCAGTTTGACGGCGGACTGGCCATGCCCCGGTAAATCCAGCGCGATGACAGGTGCCTTTTCGCTGAGTGCGTCGATATTGAACAGCCAGTTATCGAGATCACCGCCGTAGCCATGAATCAACAGCACCGGTGTGCCAGTAGACCCACCCTTTTGCACATAACGAACACGGATACCGTCCACCTCGATGTACTGAAAAGCCTGCGCCGAGCTATCTTCTTCGTCAGTGGCAACCGGCGTGACGTAGGCGGCGATATAAGCGTCGATTTCTGCATCGCTTACGTCTTGATCCGCCATGACTCCAAGCAAGGCCTTGACCGGCAACAGATCCCCTGCAGAGGCTACTTTACGACGCAGTATGCCGGGATCCGGTGCCTCGACGGCATTAGCCAGCTTATCTGTTTCCATGTCAATAATCGGCATACCGGTGGTGATGATGCAGCCTTCTTCAACCAGCCATTCAATGACGGTGCCTTCCTTCATGGAAAGCCCCCACTTGGGCATGACGATCGGGGTAATGGTACTCATTTGCTTCCTTTGATAGTTTTGCGTACTGCAGTGGCGATTTGTGCTGCACTGGGGATATACATGTCTTCAAGCACCGGCGAGAACGGTACCGGGGTATGGGGCGGCGTTACCATTTCGATCTGAGCCTTGAGTGCGCCGAATGCGTGCATACAAACCTGTGCAGAAATGTCAGTCGCAATATTGCAGCGCGGACTGGCTTCATCCACACAAACCAGACGACCGGTCTTGGTAACGCTTTCGAGTACCGTGTCCATGTCCAGCGGAGAAAGAGTACGCAGATCGACTATCTCGACTTCTACACCTTCTTTTGCCAGAACAGCAGCGGCATCCAGAGAACGATGCACCATCAAGCCATAGGTGACGATGGTACAGTGTTTGCCTTCACGGACAATGTTGGCTTCACCAAACGGAATCGTATAGGAGGCTTCAGGCACTTCACATTCATGGGCGTACAGGTTTTTGTGTTCGCAGAAGATGACCGGATCATTGTCGCGGATCGACTGGATCAACAAGCCCTTGGTATCGTAAGCATTGCTGGGACAGACTACCTTTAGCCCCGGGATGTGTGCGAACAGCGGCGTTAACATCTGGCTATGCTGAGCAGCGGCGCGAAAACCTGCTCCCACCATGCAGCGTATCACCACCGGGGTCTCGGCTTTACCACCAAACATATATTTAAATTTCGCTGCCTGGTTGAATATCTGGTCAAAACACACGCCCATGAAGTCGATGAACATCAGTTCGGCGACGGGCCGCATTCCGCACGCCGCCGCACCTATCGCGGCACCAATATAGGCGCTTTCCGAAAGCGGCGTATCCATCATTTGCTTGGGATGTTTGGCATAGAGTCCCTTGGTCACACCAAGCACCCCTCCCCATGCGTCCATTTCGCCATTGCCGCCGGCACCGCCGACGATATCTTCGCCCATGCAGATTACCGTCGGGTCAGCTGCCATTGCCTGGTCGAGCGCCTCATTGACGGCCTGTTTCATGCTAATTTTTCTTGCCATGTTGATCTCCTTGAGTCTTTAATAATTAGGTTCAATAGTTGATATAGACGTCGGTCGTCAGATCGGCCAGGGTGGGGAATGGTGCAGCCTTTGCTTCCTTGACAGAGTGTTCGATCAATACCATGACTTCCTCGTCAATCTTGGTCAATTCGCTCTGGCTGATGATGCCGGCGGCTGTTAGCTGGTCGCCCAGTATCTTCAGGCAATTATGGTTGGCACGAATATCATCCAGTTCGCCTGGCGCACGATAGGTCTGTGCATCACCTTCGAAGTGTCCGAAATAACGAACCATCTTGCACTCGAGCAGTGATGGTCCGCCGCCTTCACGCGCGCGTTTGATCACCGCACCCGCCGCTTCATGGACGGCGAAGAAGTCGGTGCCATCAACGGTGACACCAGGCAAGCCGAAGCCGGCAGCGCGATCCACATAACTGTCAACTGCCGTGCCATAGTCACGCGAGGTTGATTCGGCATAGCCGTTGTTCTCGACAACAAAAATGACGGGCAAATTCCACACACCGGCAAGGTTCATGCTTTCCAGGATAGTGCCCTGGTTGGAGGCGCCATCACCGAAGAAACAGATGCCGACTTCTCCCTTGTTACGGTATTTGGCAGCCAGTGCTGCGCCGCAAATCAACGGGCCGCCTGCACCCAGAATGCCGTTTGCACCCATCATGCCTCGGCTCAAATCCGCAATGTGCATCGAACCGCCCTTGCCGTTACAGGAACCGCCCTTTTTGCCATAAATTTCTTTCATCATGCCAACGACATCTACACCCTTGGCAATACAATGGCCGTGACCACGATGGGTACTGGCGATGCGATCGCCGTCATTGAGGTGATGCATGATGCCAGCCGCCGTCGCTTCTTCGCCGGCATAAAGGTGAACGAAACCGGGAATGTCGCCGCGCCCGAAATCGATGTGTAGACGCTCTTCGAACTCGCGGATGGTGCGCATCTGCCTGTAAACCGTGAGCAACTCGTCCCGGGATAGTGGAAAGGGATTTTGGACTTGCATGGTTGTTGTCTCCTTGTTAGTGTTGTGTTTAAGAAAGCCTACTGGGTTGATGAATATACAGACCCTCGCGTGCGGCAACTTGCATGCAGCGGGTCACGTCTATTGTTTGGAATGCGTTTTCGTGCAGGGTGATGCTGACCTGTTCGTGCGTATCGAAAGGCATTTCGCGTTCGCCGTCCAGGGCGATTACACCGGCTTCGAGTGCAACAGAAAAAGGCTGGCCGGCAGGCATCCGCTCAAAGCCGGCTATGCCTATGTCAGCAATCATGCCAGGTGCAATCGGTGCCTTGAGCCGAAATTTGCAGCGGCCAGGATCATCGCTGATGCTGATCGTTAAACCGCCCGTCTCGGTACGTCCGACTGGCTCGAGCAACCCGCCTATCGCCGACAGTCCGATCACCTGTGGATCGGCGAAAGTGAGATAGGCCGCCTCTAAATTATCGGTTTTCCAGATGGCGCGGGCACCGATGAACCGGTCACGGGAAATAATCGCATCGACGATCGCTATGTCGCGGCGCTGCCCCTGGTCTATGGATACTTCAAGCACCTTGTTTTGCGCAAGCGCCTGCGTTCCCTTCAATCTTTGAGTCGCATATAGTCCGACCGCTAGGGCGGTGATGGTGGGTTCGCGCATTTCGGGAAAAGCATTATTGGTGCCGGTCGACAAGCCGGCAATCGGCACGGCTTTCTTTCCTGCCTGGGTTCCAAGCATCAACTCGCGCACCACGGCGCGATGCGTGCCATCGCCTCCGAGTACAATGATCGCATTGACCCCCGCCTGTTGCATGCTTCTGGCAGCAAAAAAAGTATCATTGACCGTCGAGGTCACCGACATATCGACAAATTCCAGTTCGGGAAATTGATGATTCTGGCTACGCTCGCGCTTCAGGCTTCTGAGCAGCATCGCGCTGATTCCTCCTTTATCCGGCATCATCAAGACACGTTCAACCCCGCTCGCCGCCAGCGTCGTCAGAACGCGCAACAGGATACTGACACGTTCGGAAGTTTGCAGGTTGCTGGCATTGGCAATGATGCGGCGAATATCCCGTGCCGAAACAGGATTCGCGATGATGCCAACGCAGGGGGGTGTTTGTATGTCAGACATGAGGTCTCCTTGGGTTCTCAAGCTAATGCAACAACCATGCCAATTCAGTAGAAAACGCTGATCAGCTGCGAATCCGATGATTTATCCCTTATTTATGGCATTCAATGACAAACATACTGTGTGACATTGCTACGACTGTCGCACTGCCTATGCGACAGTCGTATTGACAATGCTTCGGCTTTTACAAAAAACAGCGCTGAGAGTGGCGTTACGCAGGGGGTGTGCACCGCCAGGAAAATGGCATATATATTGCTCACTTGGTCTAGCGACCCTGCGCTGTCATAACCGGAGATACCTAATGTTGTTTGAATATATGGCTTTTATAGATGGAATACGGCTTCAACCTGGAGGCACACTTTAATGACTGCGGTGACGACTGAGGTACTGGTGATTGGTGCGGGTCCTGGAGGCTATACTGCGGCGTTTCGCTGTGCTGATCTGGGTCTGAAGGTGGTGCTGGTTGATGCCAGAGCGACCCTCGGGGGTGTCTGTCTGAATGTCGGATGCATCCCCTCCAAGGCTCTGCTCCATGTCGCCAAGGTGATTACCGATGCTAAGGCCATGAGCAGACATGGCTTGCGCTTTGGCGCACTTGAAATTGATCTGCCAGGGATTCGCAGCTACAAGGACAAGATTACCGGCAAGCTGACACGGGGGCTTGCCAGTCTTGCCAGTGCACGGAAAGTCAGCGTTATCCAGGGTACAGCCCGCTTTGACACTACCCATTCAGCCATCGTGAGTCATGACGACAAGACTACGCAAATAAATTTTTCCAATTGCATCATCGCCGCCGGTTCATCTCCCTTACGTATAGAAGGTCTGCCTTATGACGATCCTCGTCTGATCGATTCCACAGGTGCGCTGGCATTGCCTGACGTGCCCAAACGATTGCTGGTAATGGGGGGCGGCATCATCGGTCTGGAAATGGCCACTGTTTATGCGGCACTGGGAAGCCGGATCAGTATTGTAGAAATGGCCGATGGTTTGATCCCCGGCGCTGACCGTGACCTGGTCGCCGTCTTGCAAAACCGTCTTTCCAAGCAATGCGAGGCTATTATGCCGGGCACTCTGGTTGTTGGTATTGAAGCGCAACCGGATGGCTTGCTGGTACATTTCGCCGGAAAAAATGCCCCCGCAGCGCAATTGTATGACCGGGTGCTCTCGGCGGTAGGTCGCACTCCGAATGGCAATGGACTGGATGCCGGGATGGCCGGAATTTGCATCGATAGCCGTGGTTTTATTCCCGTGGATCAGCATTGCCGAACCAATGTGCCGCATATTTTCGCCATCGGCGATATAGTAGGCGGACCGATGCTGGCACACAAGGCCACTCACGAAGGAAAAGTTGCTGCCGAAACCATCGCCGGACACCAGGTCAGCTTCGCACCTGGCACGATACCCAGCATTGCCTACACCGATCCGGAAATCGCCTGGATGGGGTTGACCGAAACCGAAGCCAGAGCCCAAGGCATACCCTATGAAAAAGGGGTATTTCCCTGGGCGGCTTCAGGTCGTGCACTAGCCAACGGTCGCGATGAAGGCCTGACCAAGTTGTTGGTCGATCCGGTCAGCAAGAAGTTGCTTGGAGCAGGTATCGTCGGCGTCAATGCCGGAGAGCTTCTCGCAGAAGCGGTACTTGCCCTGGAAACCGGCAGTGACATCCATACGTTGATGCATGCCATTCACGCTCATCCAACCTTGTCAGAAACCATCGCTCTGGCCGCCGAAATAATCGACGGATCGATAACCGATTTGTACATGCCCAAAACAGGACGCACTTAACCGGAATGGCCACGTTTGCACCCCAAACACCCCGTCCCGGAACAGATTTGTCATGAAGGTTGCTATCCTGGGTGGGGGGTTGCTCGGAATTACTTCTGCCTGGTATCTCGCCAGGGACGGGCATGAAGTCACCGTGCTGGACAGGCAGCCAGGTTCAGCAATGGAAACCAGTTTCGCCAACGGCGGACAGATTTCTACCAGCCATGCCGAGCCATGAGCCAATCCCGCTGCGCCATGGAATGTGCTGAAATGGAGATGCCGCGTCATCTCGCCTTGCATCGCAGAATCGGCACGAGACAGGTTACATAGATTTATTCCAAAAGAGACTTTACTGCATCAATGCCCGCTTGTGCGCAGGCTTCGTCTTCATTAGGCATGCCACCGCTGACGCCGATTGCACCTAAAAAGTCTTTGTGTGCATTGAAGGGAAGGCCACCGGCAATGGTGACAAAGCCCGGCAAGTGCGCAACGCCTGGCAATGGGCCGCCTTTTTTATCTTTGCCAAAGGAAACCTCTTCAAAAAGACTGGTAGGCAATTTCATTTTTGCCGAATTCTCAGCTTTCACCCTGGACAATTCAGCGGATGCGATATAGGCACCATTCATGCGTTGAAAGTAAACCGGATTTGCGCCCGCATCGACAATCGTGATGCTCATTTTCCAGCCTTTTTCGATTGCTTTTTTCTGGCAACCGGCAGCCATCTTCTGAGCGGTTTCCAGATTCAATACTGGCAAGCTTTCAAAAGCATACGCCTGAATGCTGGTAGCAGCGGCAAGCAATGCCAAGCTGGTTAACACTTTTTTCATTGGGATTTCCATATAATTGAGGTGGTGCGGGAGATTTTCTGAAACTCAGGCAGGTCAATTGCTGACCGCCTGAGGGTGTGGAATCAGAAGCGACCCTGTAAATATTGATCGCTTCCAGATAAAGGAATTACTTAGAAAGGATAGTTCACGCCTACATTCAGCAGCGTGTTGGTGTTTTCCTTGCCAGTCAAGCCAGTCCCGCCAGCGACAATGCTGGTCTTGATGGTAGCACCCTTGTCGGCCTTGACTATCGCCATCTGGGCGTACAGAGTTACATTGCTGCCCATTGCATAATCATTGCTGATCACTACATTGCGCGTGTGATCAGTTTTGTTCATGTCATCCTTGTTGTCATAATAGGCCAGGGTAAACGAATTGCTGGCATTCCACTTCCAATCCACACCAGTGCCGATGCCATTGACATTGGAAACATTAAGTCCGGTAGGGGCTGAATTCTTTGCATTCAGGTAATTTGCCTTGAAAGTCAAGTCGTTGTAAGGAACTGCCAAGCCTAGACCGGAATGCTTTACGTTAGAATTACCTGTGGCTTCATCCTTGATGGTTTGATAGGAACCGGAAAGTACCACTGGACCCTTGTAGGCGATCCCCAGAGCCATGGCATTATTATTAGTCGTGCTGCCGGCTTGTCCGCCCACGGCTGTCATGATACCAAATTCTACCGGACCCACGGTGTTGCGGTACTGAATCGCGTTATTGAAGAAAATGCCGACGTCGTTATTGGTATTGCGTGCGCCAGGAGACTTGTTAGCGGTTGCAGCATACTGGTTATAAGCCCAGGCATAGAGATTTGAGAATTGTTCCTTGAAGGCTCTTGGTTCTGTTGCCAGATGCGCCAGCAGTGCCGGGCCATATTGCCGACCGACCGTTACGCTACCCCAGTTGCCCTTGAGTCCCAATAGTGACTGACGACGGAACAGGGGAGAACCCGTATCTGCTGCATCACCGGTGCCGTGAAACATACCATTATTGACATCGAAGTGCGCTTCGAGGTCGAAGAAGGCGGTCATTTGATCCTTCAGGTCTTTTTCACCCTTGAAGCCCAGAATAGATTGCCTCATGCCGCTGGTTTCTATGGAAGTCTTGCTTTGGCCAGTCACATTGGCCTTGGTTTGATACAGCGCGCCGATATCAACGATGCCATAGAGTTCAACATTATTGGCAGCCATTGCCGATAAAGGGATGGCAAACAAAGCCAGCGCAACCGCTAATTTTGATTTTTTACAGCCGATGATTTCAACGTTATGGCTCAATTTTTCAGTAAACATTATATCCCTCCACTTCATTTGATTATTTAAGTTGGTTAGTTCAACGCAATAGAACCCTTTAGGCTTGCTATAGCGTCTTGCGTATAGCAACGCAGTATTCGTGCCAGCATAAAAAATCGCTAAATAGCGCTCATCTTGGTCATTTGCGGAGATAAATAGGCTCACCGGATGTGACAGTTGTATTAGTCATCCGATAAATTCATGCGACAGATGTTCAATGTGTCGCATCGCGCCGGCCTTTATTCACTATGCTACCTATGAGCCTCATTCCCCCGTGTTAATTGACTACCACCTAAAAAAAGGGCTTGCAAAGCAAGCCCTAGTTGCTCTAGCGAGCTATGGAGTGCGATATAACCAAACCGCTACAGACTATATGCAAGGAGCATACCCGAGTAAATTGCTATCCAGCCCGAAGCATTTTTTCAGGCACGCGTCTTGCATTGTTTTTACTGCAACCTTCCTCTGATCGAGAAGTATATGAAGCACCACTGAATTTGCATTGAAAGGCTCTGACTTCTGTCGATTTAAGTCGCAGTATCACCAAGCCAGATTAACTAATTAACGGAGAGCATAATGAATGCAAATAACGAAATACTTAATTTGAGTTTCAGCGAACGCATCAGCAGTGTTGCGGCTTCAGCCGTGACACCGCTACCGAAGTCACGAAAGATATTTATAGAGGGTACTCGTGCCGATATACAAGTGCCGATGCGCGAGATTCGTCAATCAAATACCAGTATGCAGGGTACTAGCGAGGTGAATCCACCCATTTTTGTGTATGACACCACCGGCCCCTATACGCATTCACTTTCTGAAATCAATCTGTTAGAGGGGCTTCCTCCCTTACGTCAGGGCTGGATCAATGAACGTAAGGACACCGAATTTTTTACGGGTCTTTGGTCCGGTCACACACAGTTGGCTGATACGGCACCCGAGGTATTCAGGATGAAACACCTGAGACCCCCGCTTTGTGCCACTCCCGGAAAAAATGTCAGCCAGATGCATTACGCACGTTTAGGCATCATCACCCCGGAGATGGAATTTGTCGCGATACGTGAAAACCTGCAACGTCGCGAGTACATTGAATCGTTGCGTAATTCTGGCTCTACAGGAGACAGGATGGCGCGTCAACTAGGTCGCCAACATGCAGGCAAACGCTTTGGCGCCGAGATCCCTGAAGAAATTACACCTGAGTTTGTCCGTGCAGAGATCGCGCGAGGCAGAGCCATCATTCCCGCCAATATCAACCATCCGGAAAGTGAACCCATGATCATCGGGCGAAATTTTCTGGTGAAGATCAACGCTAACATTGGTAATTCTGCGATCAGTTCCGGCATTAGTGAAGAAGTGGACAAGATGACCTGGGCGATTCGCTGGGGTGCGGACACTGTGATGGATTTGTCTACCGGCAAGCATATTCATGAGACACGAGAATGGATTATCCGCAATTCTCCCGTGCCTATCGGCACTGTGCCGATTTATCAGGCGCTGGAGAAAGTGAATGGCAAGGCTGAGGATCTCAGTTGGGAAATATTCCGTGAAACTTTGATCGAGCAAGCGGTGCAAGGGGTGGACTATTTCACCATCCATGCGGGAGTGCTGCTTCGTTACATCCCGATGACCGCAGACCGCCTGACCGGCATTGTCAGTCGTGGTGGTTCGATTATGGCTAAATGGTGCCTTGCCCACCATCAGGAAAATTTTCTTTACACGCATTTCGAAGATATTTGCGAAATCATGAAGACCTACGATGTGTCCTTCAGTCTGGGCGATGGCCTGCGTCCAGGCTCTATCCATGATGCCAACGATGACGCACAACTGGGCGAACTCAGGACGCTGGGTGAATTGACCCAGGTGGCCTGGAAACACAGTGTGCAGGTGATGATCGAGGGACCGGGTCACGTGCCCATGCAGTTGATCAAGGAAAATATGGACAAGCAGCTCGACTGGTGCGAGGAAGCGCCATTTTACACCTTGGGCCCGCTGACTACCGATATCGCTCCCGGCTACGACCATATTACCAGCGCCATTGGTGCAGCCCAGATCGGCTGGTATGGCACCGCCATGCTTTGCTACGTCACGCCCAAGGAACATCTGGGACTGCCCAATAAGCAGGACGTGAAAGAGGGCATTATCACTTACAAGTTGGCCGCACACGCAGCCGATCTGGCCAAGGGTCACCCGGGCGCACAGATCCGTGACAATGCGCTTTCCAAGGCTCGTTTCGAGTTCCGCTGGGAAGACCAGTTCAATCTGGGTCTGGATCCCGACAAGGCTCGGGAATTCCATGATGAAACGCTGCCTCAGCAAGGGGCGAAAATCGCCCATTTTTGCTCGATGTGCGGCCCCAATTTCTGTTCGATGAAGATCACACAGGATGTCCGTGATTTTGCGGCGAAGCAGGGTGTTTCGGCAGCGGATGGTCTGACCAGGGGCATGGAAAGCAAATCCATCGAGTTCATTAAACGAGGAGGTGAACTATATCAATAAACGGCTACCGCACTGACAGCAATTAAAAATATAACCAACAACAGAGGAGAATAACATGAAAGTTTTACATGCACTTGGTGTCAGCATTGCCTTACTAGTCGCGGTTTGGGTTTATGTGAGTATTGGATTACCTCAATTAAAACTGTATCCGTGGATCGGCTTCGTGGCGTGGGCCGCCTTTTATGCGGCCGGTGGCGGACTGGCTGGCATCAAAAAGCCGCTGGGCTCAAGCACTGCCGGCATATTGTTGACAGCGCTCACCATGTACGCCGTAGCCCAGGCTGGCGGTAGCCTGGTTGCGCTGATGTTGCTGGTTGCAATATTGGCATTTGCACTGGTGGCTATCGCTGACATAGGCATATTTTCCTATACACCCGCCGCATTTTTAGGGGCAGCCACCTATTTTGGTTCGGGTAGCAAACTGGATGAAAGTATTGCCTTTGTCATTCTGTCCTGGATTGCAGGGTTGCTGCTCGGTTATTTATCGGAAGCACTCGGCATGAAAATGGCGCGACCCGAACTGACCCCTGAGAAAACTTGAACGAATATTATTCATGAAATGAGTCAGTGCATACGACGAAAATAACTGACAACCTGTATCGCTTTAAATTTAATTTTAGATCAATAGGCTGTTTTATATATGATATTGAAAATCAGAAAGTTAAGTGAAACCGGTGCAGGTTTTATGAAATGTTTTAAAATAAAAATACATGCTAATATGAATTGTTTATTAAATCGCCAGGTTCAGTTTAGAGCCAGCTAGAGCTCCATTTTCAGTGCAGAAGCATTGAAATAGTCACTGACCACAAAAACACTTTAGGAGAAGAGAGTGGTTTATCAAGGAGTGCGAGGGAGTCAACATATTGAAGACGTCATCGCCAGTACGTCGCAGTTTTCCGAGAAGTCCAATGGTGTCGCTGAAGATGTGATTACCCGCTCGTGGGTACGTTGCATTTCCGATCACGGGCTTGATCCAACGCATCAACAACCGGCACGAATTATCGAAAAAACCAGGTTGCGAGAACATCAGGAAGAAATTGAGGAGTTTTTGCGTGTTGCACGGGGAGGTATGGAGCACCTGTACAAGCGTGTGTCGCCGCTGGGTTATGTGCTGCTCTTGACCGACGCCCACGGTGTTACGGTGGATTACATAGGCAATGACCAATGGGATCGGGATCTGAAGCGCTCAGGTCTATGCCTGGGAGCGGACTGGAATGAAGAGCATGCAGGCACTTGTGCGGTGGGAACCTGCATCATAGAACGTGAACCTGTACTCGTCCATCAGGGGGATCATTTTGATGTCTCCCATATCTCATTGACTTGCACGGCTATTCCGTTATTTGACCCGATGGGTCAGGTCATCGGCGTACTCGATATTTCAGCGCTGACTTCCCCGTCTGAGAGGGCGTCGCAACATCTGGCGATGCATTTTACGGTAGGCGTTGCAAAAATGGTCGAAGATGCCAACTTCATCCGTCATTTCTCTGATTTATGGATTATGCGACTGGGTACAGACTGGACTCTGGTCGATGTCAATAGTGACTGCATGATTGCCTTCGATGCGTTTGGCCAAATTCTGGGTGCGAATAGTGGCGCGCGCAAGTTATTGAAAGCAATCAGCGCTGATGGCTTGTATGCACCATTGGTCGGACGCACGCTGACCAATGTGTTTAAAACCTCCATGGATCGTATCTGGAAGATCGCCAACGCCGGCATCAGTTCCGAGCGTACCGTACTGACTACGCTGGAGGGTCAACTGTTCTATGCGATCGTAAAAGTTCCCTTGCGCAGCAACACCCCTCGTAGTGTTGAACAGATGCCCAAAGTCCTGAGTTGTCCGGCACTGGATCAACTGGCAGGAGATGACAAAGCGATGTCCCGTCTTATCGACCAGGCCAAGCGATTGGTCAACAAGAAAATTAATATATTGCTGCAGGGTGAAACCGGTACCGGCAAGGAAGTGGTCGCCAAGGCGCTGCACGAATCCAGCAATCGAGCCAAGAAGTCTTTTATTGCCGTCAATTGTGCATCCATTCCAGAGTCCTTGATCGAAAGCGAATTGTTCGGCTATACCGCAGGCAGTTTCACCGGAGGGCGCAGCAAGGGAGCACGCGGCTTGATCATGCAGTCCGATGGTGGCACTTTATTTCTGGACGAAATTGGCGATATGCCTTTGTCCTTGCAGACCCGGTTGCTGCGGGTGTTGTCCGAGCGAGAAGTAACCCCCTTGGGCGCGAGTACACCGGTACCTATAGAACTGACCGTGGTCGCGGCCTCGCACCGTGATCTGCGGCAATTGATTGCAGATGGCTCCTTTCGTGAGGATCTCTATTACCGGTTATGTGGCGCAACGTTGCTGCTGCCACCGTTGCGATTGCGAACTGACAAGTCCTTCATCATCAATCGCATCATGCAGCAAGAAGGAGCCCAAATGGAAGTGGATGCAAGAATTTCCGACGCAGCTTTCAGCCTGCTGGAGAAGTTCTCGTGGCCTGGCAATGTACGTCAGTTGCGTAACGTCATTCGATTCGCGCTTGCCGTATGTGAAGACGGCTACATCGAGACGCACAACCTGCCGCAGGAACTGGAAATCAATACAGTCAGTACACCTGCGGAACACCCGTTAGTCGTTGGCCACTCAACGCAGTCACTCCAGCAATCTGCCAGTGCAGCTGGTGCCGTAGTCAACATATCCGAGATTGCCGAAGCCACTGCCAGTTCTTACAATTTACTAAGCTTGCTCCGCAAGCATCGCTGGAATATCACCGCCGTCGCAAACGAGCTCAATGTCTGCAGGGCGACGGTCTACCGTCATATGTTAAGAGAAAAAATCGTTCCTCCCACCCACCAATAGCCACCCTGCCAGCAGGATAATTGACCTCAGTTATCCTGACTCCAGTTACTTCAACCATGTAACAGATTTGCGACTATTGTGACGGTCAATGTGACAGGTGTGTAAATATTCGGCTAACACATAGCCTTCCCATAAACCACCCTCATGCAATGGGTTTCGTAGGGTGCGTTAACGCACCAGAATTTATGATGCATCGCAAATGGTGCTGCAGCGCACCCTACACTCAAGGCTATGTTTTTAAAAAATGTTGCGTGATCGCATCGCTCTCAATCGACAGATAATTTTTTGGCTTTTTCTTGGCTTGAATGGGTTAGCCGAATATTAAAAAGGATTTTTTCATAGTGCTTTTTATCAAGTCCACTAAGAAATTCAAA
>CAIRBC010000116.1 GCA_903876685.1 uncultured Nitrosomonadales bacterium
ACTTACTTCCTTGAATCGTCCTTTGTTATCTTTCCATCCCATCCATTCGCACACTTCACGTGACAGTGCGCTACGGGTCAACGTGGATACCTCACGCACCCGTAATCGGATACGTTCTAGAATATCTTCGGTAAAATTTTGTCCATAAATTTCCATGAACCAAGAATAGCAAAATATTTATCTCGTGTACGGTTTATTTATGGGACAAGATCAGCCGCTAGAGGGATGCCCGTCGGGGCGAGTTGGTTCTTCAAACCGTGTACTGCAATATTTTTGTAATATCCATATTTGAATTTCGCTTGGCTTGAATGGGTTAGCCGAATATTTACCTGAACGGATTACTAGGTTAAATACATGTTTTTTAATATTATTCTATGAATGGAAAATCCATTCTGATGATCCTGGATTCACCCGGTGACACAGGAGGTACTCTCCTGTATAGTAGACAATGCAACGTTTACAAGCGACCTTGTATCGTTCTTGAATTTCCTTCCCTTTGTCTAAGCTCGATATCATTAACGTGAAACACGCGCAGCGACGTACTTACGGCTACGCCCCCCTCGCTGCGCTCTCCCCGCTTGCGGGAGAGGGATGGGGTGAGGGAAACGGACATGGCGGTTTCATTACAAGGGGGGGCATCATTGCCATGTCCGTTAGAAAGTTTCCTGGGGGTCTGTTATTGGGTTTAATCATCAAGCTCCCGGTTGAACCACACAGTTGATTTCGTCAGCATGACCGCTGCTTACCCGCACCGATTGGGTATCACTGTATTTCACCTCGGTGGGCGGTGCAAAGCCTAGCGTCTTGGTTGCTGCAGCATAGCCTCCGTCCCATACTATTTTACCGTTGTTCAGATAACCGGTCACCATGCCTGCTGTCGAAGTCATCCTGACGATATTGGCGCCATTGCGATAGAAAAAGCTGGCATCACGTCCGGTACAAAGGTAGCGACCCAGTCCGGCGGGCTTGGGCTTCAAATGATCCACCAGAAAAATCGCGCAACCAAAAACGACGGCGATTATCAGCGCAGCAACAGGAATCCAGTAACCGCGAAACCAGGAACGCCTATTTTGCAGCAGGGTTCGCCAGCTATCAGGTGAAACATTGGAAGGCTCATACGCGACAGAGGCTGGCTCGACCCGCTTAGTCTCAACCCACTGGGACATAACCATCAGAGGCTCGACTATCGACTGCTCCACAATCTGCGCTTCGGCAATTTGTTCGGCTACCGGGTCAATCACGGTGGTGTCGCTGGCCTGCCAGGGCTTGGGACGCAGTGCCGATGCACTGGCTTGCATCTCTTCCATGATGCGGCTTTCAAGCAGCACAAACACCATCACCAGTATCGGCACCACCACCGTCAATGCCGGTGCCTGCTGATTGACCCAATCCGCAATCAGCGGATCACCTATGGCGATATCACCAGCCAGCCAACCGAGCATTGCCCCGCCGCCACGAATCAGCAACGGGTATTGTGTCAACAGCGAGCTGACAAACAGGCTGCCAAACATCAGGAGCGGCACACTCAATAACAAACCCAGGCAAAGGAATAGAAAATTCCCCTGGGTAACCGCCGCCAGTGCAACCACGTTATCCACGCTCATCACCAGATCCGCCACGATGATGGTGACTACCACCGACCATAAATCAGTTTTGGACGGACTCAAGCCTAATTCAGCCTCTTCATCTTCCTCGATGATTAACTGAAGGGCGATGACCGTTAATGCGATGCCACCCAGCAGCTTCAAAATCGGAATATACAGCAGGAAACTCGCCACAGAGGTGAGCAGAATACGCAGCAAAATTGCGGCGCTAATTCCCATTAGCATCGCACGTTTGGTCAATTCTGGCGGCAACGATCGGCAGGCGAGTGCAATCATCATCGCGTTATCGCCACTGAGCAGCAGATCGAGAAAAAATACCTGTAGCGTCAGATTGAAATAATGGAAGATCGAATCAACGCTCATCAAGGAACTCTTTTAACCAGTTGATGAGCGACCCGCTGCCTAGGTCAAAACGTGCTGATTCAGCCATTTATTTCTTGCCCGAGGTAGCGGGGCCTGTCTTGAAGTAGCGCAGGAATTCGGTATCGGGTGACAATACAATCGTCGGACCCGCATTAGCCAAAGCCTGACGATAGGTTTGTAGTGCGCGGTACAACTTGTAGAATTGTGGCTCCTTGCCAAAGGCTGTGGACAGAATCTGGTTCGCTTGTGCATCCGCCGTCCCATGCGTGATTTTGGCCTGGCGCTGCGCTTCGGAAATAATCACGGTTCGTTCGCGATCGGCCTTGGCTTGGATTAATTGAGCCCATTCAAAGCCTTGTGCTCGCAATTCCTTGGCTTCGCGTTGCCGCTCCGATGTCATACGATCATAAATGGCCTGACTGGTTTCCAGTGGCAGATCGGCGCGGTGGAAGCGCACTTCCACAATTTCAATACCCACATCACGAGCCTTCTCGGCCACTTCATTTTGAATAAGTTCGACAATATGCGTGCGTTTTTCAGAAAGTAGCGAGGATAGCGTTACCTGACCCAAACCACGACGTAGCGATGAACTGACCAGCTGGGCAAGTTGCGGTTCTGCCAACTCTACGGTGCGTACTGCGTTATAGAACAACAGGGTATTGGCAATACGATATCGGGTATAGGTCTGCACCTCGATGCGTTTCTGGTCGCCCAGAATCACCTGTTCCACCGCCGGTGCAAGCGTCAGCAGGCGTTTGTTGTAATAAATGATCGAATCAACCAGCGGCAGCTTGTATTTCAAGCCGGGTTCCTTCACCGCGCCGATCGGCGCTCCCAGACGGACAATCAACGCCTGCTGCTCTTCGCTAACCGTGTACAGCGTAGCCGATAGTAGCCATAGTAAAATAAACGCACCCGAACCCAGGTAAAGATGCCGCTTGTCTTTCATTTGGCACCCCCTTTGGCGGGTTCAGACTTGTCTGACAACGGCATATAAGGAACAATGCCCGAGACCCCCTTGCCGGAAGTATCAATAATAACCCGGGTTGCCTTTTTCAGCATCTCGTCCACGCTCTCCAGATAAAGTCGCCATGCCGTCACATCCTTGTCTTTTAGATAACTGGCTGCCATCAACTGAAAGCCCTTGGCATCGCCTTGCGCGAGATTGATCACCTGAGATTGATAAGCCTCTGCTTCCTGTGCAATATGCGAAGCCTCTCCGCGAGCGCGTGGAATAATGTCGTTTGCATAGGCTTCCGCTTCATTGCGCGCCCGTTCCTGATCGGCTCGTGCACGCTGCACATCATTGAAAGCATCAATCACTACACCAGGCGGATCCACCCTTTGCAATTGCACTTGAGTGACCAGAATCCCGGAATCTTCCTTGTCCAGCAGTTGTTGCAGCAACTCTCTGGTTTGATCGGCGACTTGCTGGCGCCTGTCGGACATGGCTGCCTGTATAGGGGTGCGACTGATGATTTCACGCAAGGCGCTTTCTGCGACTACCTTGAGTGATGCCTCCGGATTATTCACCTTGAACAGAAACTTTCCGGCATCCTTGATACGCCAGGACACGGCACAGTCTGCCTCCACAATATTTTCGTCCCCGGTCAGCATCTGCCGCTCATGCGGGGTATCGCTGCCGCCGGAGGAGCGGGCAACGCCCAGTTGCAATTGGTTAACCTGGGTTACCTTGGGCAGTAATACGGTTTCAAAAGGATACGGCCAATGGTAGTGCAGTCCCGGTCCGCTGGTTTCTACAGACTGGCCAAAGCGCAGCACCACTCCCTGTTCATCAGGTTGCACCTTGTAGATTCCGGCGCTGATCCAGGCAATCGCCAACAGGCTGAGCATTAACCACAGACCCTTGCCGTGCAATCCTGACAAATGCATAGCGTAGTTGAACCACTGACCCAGCCAGGCGGCTCTGGAGGGAGTTTTATTAGCGGTGGGCAGGCTTGATAAATCTTCGACAGAGTTTGATGACATCGACAGTTGATCCATTGGCGTTATTACAACTTCAACAATAATATCACGCAAGCAAATTTGCGGGCAGACTTAAATTAAACCGGGTCAATTCGCAGGGCTATTGGAAAAAATTAAAAATATCCGCTAATCCAATCCGCTGCCTGGCTTGCACCCTCGGCAATAACCGGCTTCGGGCGCGGAGCATTACACAGTTGTAATAACGCATCGGCAAAGTTTCCGCTATATAACGCTTCTTTGGATATTTCCAGACCAACGCCATGCTGTTGCAGCCAATGGCTTAGCGCAGCGGATTCCGGCCAATCGGCACGGTCAACATATAACAGTGGTGTGGCGCAGCAAGCCGCTTCAACGAAGCTGCCGTAGCCGGGTTTGCATAATAAAATATCGCTGCTGGCGAGCAAATCACTGAAGTTGAGCGGCAGCGTTTCGATAACGACGGCATCCGGATGTAGCACTTGCCAATTTTCCTGAACCAGCCAGCGCACGCCCTCGATGCGCGGCCAGCTTTCCATCGGCAATCGACTCTGTACGCCTCCCATACTGACCAATACCAGGCGGGTGTTTGAAAATTGAGGGATTAATTCACGTTTGCTTTGCCCGACCCGGGCAATCGGCGCGATGCTTTCGAGATTGGCAAATTGTGGCATCTCCATGCCGGGTGTCAGACGGAGAAATGCATTAGCACGGGTATAGCAGGCCAGTATTTGTGCTGAAACAGCATCGTCCCCGCAATAATGTCGATAAATATCAAACCAGTTCAAGGAGCACATTGCCACGTTCGGAATGCCGGCCAGTTGTGCTCCCGCCAGCGGTAGATAACCCACATTGGACAACACCATGTCGGCAGCCAGTTCGCGTAACAAACCGGCCTCTGCCGAGATACGCTGACTCCAGTCTTGATGAAAAGCCTGATAAGCGGCACGACTTTCTTCGACACGAACCTCCAGCGCCGAATGCATCAGCATACCGATATCGCCGACGCTTTCCAGAAAACTAAAAGGCGCCTGAATACGGCTGCGCAGATAAGCGACCGGCACAGAGGAGCGCACGGTGAGCCGTAATTGTGGAATGCGCTGCTGCAGTAGATTCAGTAGTGGTGCCGTCTGAGCGACATGGCCGTAGCCATGGCCTGAGATAGAGACGACCAGATGCGGCATGGGCTCAGCCTGCCGCTTTCAACAGATATTCTACATAGTTTGCCACACCTTGTTCAACCGTCAGGAACGGCTCGTTATAACCGACGGCGCGCAGTGCACTGATGTCGGCCTGAGTATAGCTCTGGTATTTTCCGCGCAACGGTTCGGGGAAGGGAATGTATTGAATCAATTCCTGCTGTTGCAATTCGGCCAGGGTTAAGGCGTTTTTCCCGGCTGCCAGACGCAGCGTGTTAATGGTGGCAACTGCAACCTCGTTGAAGCTTTGCGCCTGCCCGGTTCCGAGATTGAAAATGCCGGATTTGTGCGGGTTATCAATGAAATGCATGTTTACTTTGACCACATCTTCGATCGACACAAAGTCACGCAATTGTCCGCCGTTTGCGTAACCCTCGATGCCTTCAAACAGCTTTACTCGTCCACTGTCGCGATACTGGTTGAAAAAATGAAAAGCCACTGAAGCCATGCGTCCCTTGTGCTGTTCGCGCTGACCATAGACATTGAAATAGCGTAGGCCGACGATCTGAGCGTCGCGCTTATGCCAGCGGCGGCGCACAATCTGGTCGAACAGGAATTTGGAGTAAGCATAGACATTGAGTGGCTTCTCACAGTCGCGGTTTTCCTTGAATACTTGACCACTGCCATACACCGAGGCCGATGAGGCATATAAAAACGGGACTTCTTCGTTCTGGCAGTAGTTCAGCAATTCCAGCGTGTACTGATAATTGTTGTCCATCATGTAGTGACCATCGGTTTCCATGGTGTTTGAACAGGCGCCTTGATGCAGCACCGCGCTGACCAGTCCATCGAAGAAGCCATCCTGAAGTTTTTTTAGGAAATCATGTTTATCCAGATAATCCGCGATTTCACAGTCTGCCAGATTCTTGAACTTATCGGCATTCTTCAGATTATCTACCGCGATGATGTTATGTTCGCCGCGTAAATTAAGCGCCTTGACCAGGTTGGAACCGATAAAGCCGGCAGCGCCGGTGATAATATAATACATGATAGCTCCTTAAATCAGACATCCAGGAAGTGACCAAAAAATCACTTTTTTGGGATAATTTACAATCCAATCGTAGGGTGCGCTTGCGCACCATTTATGTTTCATCACAAATTTTGGTGCTGCAGTGCACCTTACGCGCTTAGTCCCATATCCTGAACCAGCTCTTCGCGACTCACCACCGCCGTGCCCAGTTTGCCGACCACGATGCCTGCCGCTCGATTGGCGATATGCATGGCATCAGAAAAATCTGCACCTGAAGCCAGCATGACTGCCAGCGTTGCGATAACCGTATCTCCCGCTCCGCTGACATCAAATACTTCGCGCGCCAGCGTAGCTTCATGTCTAACTTCATTGGCCCGATAAAGGCTCATGCCGTCTTCGCTGCGTGTAATCAGCAGCGCTTCAAGTTGCAATTCTTTGCGCAATTTTTCAGCCTTGCTGTCCAGTTCTTCAGCACTTTTCCAGTTGCCGGCGACCTCAAGAAATTCGCTGCGATTTGGTGTCAGCAGCGTAGCGCCGCAATAACGTGCATAATCATCACCTTTGGGATCAACCAGCACCGGAATGCCAGCCTTGCGTGCCAGTTTGATCATCTCGGCAATATGGGTGAGCCCGCCTTTGCCATAATCGGAAAGAATCACGACATCAGCCAGCGGTAATTGATGGTGAAAATCTTCCAGCGCGACGTTAAGCACCTCGTGGCTAGGCGGCGCTTCAAAATCGATGCGCAGCAATTGCTGATTGCGAGCCACCGCGCGTAGTTTGATGATAGTGGAAATACTGTTGTCACGGTGCAGTAAGGCCGTCAGATTTTCATGCTGGCTAAGCAGATTTTTCAGGCAGACCCCTGCCTCGTCGTCGCCCACTACCGATAACAGCGTGGCATACCCACCCAGTGCTGCAACATTTCGTGCCACGTTAGCAGCACCACCGGGACGTTCTTCAATATGAGAGACTTTGAGCACCGGCACCGGTGCTTCAGGCGAGATACGATGTACATCGCCAAACCAGTAGCGATCCAGCATTACGTCGCCGACGATCAGCACTCTGGCAGCGCTAAAATCTGGCAAGCCTTTCATGCGGTAGCCTCGATTTCCTGAATAATGGCCTGCAACGCCCGTAACGGGTCAGCCGCCTTGGTAATCGGTCTGCCGATCACCAGATAGTTTGCGCCATTCTGCAGGGCGGCGTGCGGCGTCATGATGCGCGACTGATCATCGGCTGCAGCCTCTGCGGGCCGGATGCCCGGGGTTACCAGACAGAATTCCTTACCACAGCTATGGCGCAGTTGTGCCGCTTCCAGCGCGGAGCAGACTACCCCGTCCAGACCACAATCCTTCGTCAGCAAGGCCAGCCGTAGCACCATTTCGGCAGGCGATGCCGTAATGCCCAGATCATGCAGATCGGCTTGCGCCATGCTGGTGAGCATGGTGACCGCGATTAGTCTGGGTTTGCCACCTGCGACAGCGGTACTGGCTGCCTCCAGCATTTTTCGTCCCCCTAGCGCATGCACATTGATCATCCAGACACCCAGACTGGCGGCCGATTTGCAGGCTTGCGCGACGGTGTTGGGTATGTCGTGAAATTTCAGGTCGAGAAATACCTCGTAGCCTTTGTGCATCAGTTGCTCAAGCAAAGTGGGTCCGCAGGCGGTGAATAATTCCTTGCCTACTTTAAGCCGGCATAACGCAGGGTTTAAACGGTCGGCAAGCGCCAGTGCCGGTGCCGCAGTTGAAAAATCCATGGCGATAATAATTTTCGGATCAGGTAGGTTCATGACAGGTGTGAGTAGTGGTCAGAATAAAATTTAAATGGTCAAGCCGGTCTCTTCAGAGCGGCGTGGCGAATAGCTGTCCCAGGCATGACAAGCCGGACAATGCCAGTAAAACTGCCGCGCCTTGAAGCCGCAATGGGCGCAATGATAAGTCGCCAGATTACGTGTGCGCTTATGAATAAGATCCTTGACCAATTCGATGTCGGCGCGGCGCTCCAGGGGCATTTCCAGCAGTCTGGCTTCCAGCAATTTGTCCAGACCCAGCAGGGTGGGACTGCGCTGCAATTCGTCGCGTACCAGCAAATAGGCTGCCGCTGGCCCTTCGTTTTTCAATACGCCGTCGAACACGACATTCATCAGATCCAGTGAATGATATTTGTCCAGATAGTGGCGCAGCAAGGCAATACCTTCCCGCTCACGACCCAGGCTTTGATAGGCACTCAGTAATCTTTCTGCGACCAGGGGCAGATATTGAGGCGCCTGGGTATCAATGGTTTTCCAAAGGTCAATGGCTTGCTGCAGTTCACCACTGGCAGCAGCAATGTCGCCCAGCATCATGGTGGCACTCACCGCTTCAGCACAAACCTTCAATGCCTGTTGCAAGTAATCTTTGGCCGTATCGAGACTGTTGTTTGCGATCGCTTCGGTTGCCAGTTCGCAGTAAAAAAAAGCAATTTTCTTGGTGTCATTGTGACCGGATAGCACGGACAGTTGCTTGGCCTTTTCAATGGCTTTGCGCCAGTCATGCTCCTTTTGAAATAATTCCAGCAGAAATTCCAGCGCCGGAATGGCATAGCCGGTACTTTCAAGTTCGCGGAACAGGCTTTCTGCACGGTCGAAAATACCGGCTTTCAAGTAATCCTGCGCCAGCTCAAAAATGGCCTGCTGGCGTTTATCATCATCCAGATCAGCCCGATCCACCAGGTTATGATGCATCCGCAACGCACGATCGATTTCGCCGCGCCGACGGAACAGACTGCCCAGCGCAAAGTGCAATTCTATGGTTTGCGGATCGACTTTGACTACTTCAATGAAGGCTTCAATAGCTTTGTCCTGCTGCTCATTGAGTAAAAAATTCAGCCCCTGAAAATAGGATTGTGGCAGCAGGTTTGATTCGGAGAGTAATTCCTTGATGTCGATACGGGCAGCCATCCATCCCATGCCAAAAAACAGCGGGAAAATCAGCAGCATCCAGGGTTCAAATTCCATGTTTTGAATGGGTCAGGAAGGTTGAATGGAATGGGTGTCATCTACGCCGGCAAGTTTGTTCTTGACGCGGATTTCGCGCTTCAGGCGCGCAATTTCGCGACGTTGCTGAAGCACATTAGCAAACATCGCCAGCACCCCGACCGCAGCGCCCGCCGCAAAAAACAACAGTAGCACGATCACCAGCGAAGACTGCCATATATAACCGAAAAAATAACGTAATTCCACAGTCTGGTCGTTTTTCACTGCAAAGCCCAGCAGCGCGATAAATAATACCGCACGTAAAATCCAATTTAGATAGCTCATGAAATCATCCTATAACAGGCCAGACAAAATGCAGACTTTACCGTAATGCATATAGTTCTTTCTAACGGGCATGGCAAATTGCCACCCCTGATGATGAAACCCATCATGCCCGTTTCCCTGATGAACCCACTAGCCACTCCACTAGGTTGCTAAAAGACAGCAACCAAGTGGCTGGTTATCTCCCCATCCCTCTCCCGCAAG
>CAIRBC010000117.1 GCA_903876685.1 uncultured Nitrosomonadales bacterium
AACACCGCCAGAGAAGGCAGAAAATTATCTTCAAATTGAGCCTGCAGATGCCACTGGAGTAACCATAGTTAGAATCAAAGCAGCCTTTCAAGGGCAGGAATAATGGACACTGATGCTTTCCGCAAACACTTAGAAGAAAGCCAGTCGGCTTTCGACATGTGGGGAAAGTATGTCGCCAAAAAAATTAATGAGGGCGTAATTCAAAGGCTGGGAGATGAAGATGCAGCCATGTGCTTCAAAATCCCCTCACTCCCTCGCCTTAAGAAAATTGATTCAGCAATGGGGAAGATTGGCAGAAAGGGATATGACAACCCTATTGCACAAATGACCGACCTAGTTGGTGTGCGTTATGTTGTGTTGCTTTCTGAACAAATAGAAATGGTATGTAACATAGTGAAATCAGAGCCAACTTGGGTGGCTAAAATTTCCAAAGATTATCAGGACGAAATAGAGAAGAACCCCAAAATATTTGACTATCAGTCTCAGCACTTTGAAATTCGTCCAACAAGAAATTTTGAAATAGATGAGATTTTAATTACAACTGATATGTGCTGTGAGGTGCAGATTCGAACTTTGTTGCAGCATGCATATGCAGAACTGGTTCATGACAGCATTTATAAACCAGTTGGGCCTGTACCCTATAAGGCGGAGCGTCAAGTAGCAAAAAGTATGGCACTGATGGAGACAACAGATGAACTATTTTCCAGCACCATGAAGTTGTTGGCTGATACGAATCAGCCTCGTAACCAGTTATATGAAGACCTCACAATCATATATCGTGAAAAAATTGGAGGACACCTTTTAAGACCTGATATCAAAACGAGCTACGCTATTTTGGATGAGTTCAGGGAGTTATTGAAGGATGGCTTATCAGCAGAAATAGGAATATATATTGAAGATAAGCATTACATTTCTAATAAGGTTGTCACGCGAGCCAAGACAAGCCTTTTATTTGCGCAACCGATCATATTTTTTGTCTATTGGGCAGTCGATGTGATTGATCCTGATGAATTAAAACGTCGTTGGCCTCTGCCTGGATATTGGAGAGATATTGAAGTTGTCTTTAGTGATTTAGACCGAAGGCCAAGCTATTGAATTGAGAACTAGTAGCCCGAAGGTCACTCGGGTTCAGGTCTTGACAATACGATTTTCAAATTCAAAATCGAAACGGGTGGAGTGGTCTCGCTTTTAATTTGTGTGAGCTGTACGACCGCTTTTCGGCAGGCTGACGAACCGCTCTGTGTCGTCTGCCGACCGTGACGAAGGGCAGGTATCGGGGAGCCAATTTCAAGTCAAGCTGGAATGCTTTTACTGCCAGGAACCTTAATGCAAATAGATTCGTGAAAGTATCTCACTTAGACCGAGCCATGAATGCTTACCAGCCTTCCGTTTATAAATCGTCGCCGCAGTGATGAATCTCATGCGTAAATTATGGGGATAATGAGATGTGCATACTGTAGAAAGTACAGTTTCAACTGTAAAAATAAAACAGTCCGCGAAAACTGGCCGACACATTTTTATATCAATCAAACCCAATTGTTTTGAGGCATCAATCAAAAAATGATGTTGAAATCAAAATAAATGTGTGATATGTTTTAATCATCTTGACTTTTTGCGTAATGCAGAAGTTTGATACAGGTTGCGGCCTGTTGAAATAAGCGCATTCAAAATCATTTTTTAACCCACAGGGGACATCTCCCCTTGGGGTTTGTGTCTTCTGTATTATGGAGACACAATCATGGGTATTTTAGCCATCATCCTTTTTGCCATTGGGTTGTACACCATTGGAAAAAATTTGACCGGATATTTTGTCGGTCGTTACAAATCCATCAAAAAGCAACCGATTGCCGCGCCAGAATCATCCGGCACGAATTGGAACGCCTATGATATCCCTTCATGCCAAAGAGCAACCTGCAAGCCGGTCATCAAGGTGAGCAAGGGTGTTCGCAGCAGAACTCCCCGTGTATTCACGGTGGCGCAGTAGCAAAAACACCTAGCCAGCAATGGCGAAGTGATCACAACAAGTAGTTTTATCCCAATGGGGCATTATTCCCCTTTGGGGCATGGTGTCCCTTTTTGTTTTTTTATTTAAAAAAGGAGTAATACCATGCAAAACCAAACTATGCAAAATCTCAAAACACAAACCAAAGCAGAGCAACCTGGCACGCAACTCACTGACGCGAAGACATTCCCTGGAATGCTGGAGCAATTCAAAAGTGAAATTGCCCGCGCACTGCCCAAGCATCTTTCGGCAGACCGGATGAGCCGTATCGCGTTGACTGCATTCCGTCAGACACCCAAACTGGCCGAATGTGATCCTCGCAGCGTGTTTGCCGCAGTCATCCAATCTTCGCAATTGGGGTTGGAAGTCGGTTTGATGGGCGAGGCGCATCTGGTCCCGTTCGGTGGCCAATGCCAGTTGATTCCGGGTTACACCGGTCTCATGAAGCTCGCTCGCAATAGCGGGATGGTGACAGACATTTATGCGGAGGCTGTTCGTGTCAATGATACGTTTTCCCTGAAGTTGGGGATGTCCCGAGACTTGATCCACGAACCGTTGACAGCCAAAGGGGGATTTCCTGCTTCTGATGAAGAACGTGGCGAGGTCGTTGGCTTTTACGCAGTTGGGGTTTTAAAAGATGGCAGTCGCACTTTTGTTGCAATGGGTCGTGCAGAGGTTTTGCGCATCCGTGACGGCAGCAAGGGCTACCAGGCTTCAAAGAAGTACAAGAAGGAATCCCTCTGGGATACCGACTTCACTTCAATGGGGCTTAAAACCGCGATTCGTCGTCTGTGCAAGTTCTTGCCCAAATCGCCCGAACTGGCAACGGCGCTGGCGCTGGATGATAACGCTGGCAAACAGAAGTTGTCCGTGGACGATGCCATTCAAGGCGTATTCCAAGCTGTCGAAGATGAAGAAGTGAACACTGTAACGGGCGAGATCGGCAAGGCGCAAAACAGCAATGTCACGCAAATGCCCCAAACCCAACAGCGCGCACCCGTGACAAAGCTGGAAAAACTTGAGGCAGTAACCCGTGGGATGCGTTCAGTCAATTCTGTGGAAGCACTGGATGAAATTTTAATCCGTGCAGAAGCTGATCTTGACGAATCCTTCTATGAATTTGCATTGAAGGAATACACCGCGTGTAAAACAGCATTAGAAAACGGCAACGGCAAGCTGTTCAAGTAAGTCATTCAACCCAAGCGGGGCATTATTCCCGCAAGGGTTTGATGCCCCATATTTATTACTAGAAAGGAATCATCATGTTGAATAAAGCCCAATTAATCGGTCGTCTTGGCAAAGACCCTGACTTGCGCTACACCCAAGAAGGTGAAGCAATTACCAACACAACGCTGGCCACAAGTGAATCGTGGAAAGATAAAGCCGGTAAAAAGCAGGAAAAGACAGAATGGCATAACCTGGTATTTTTTGGTCGCCTTGCAGAAATAGTTGGTGAACACCTGAAAAAGGGTTCTCTGATTTACGTCGAGGGCAAGATCACAACCGAGAAGTGGCAGGACAAGAGTGGTGAAGATCGCTACACCACCAAAATCATTGGCAACGAAATGAAAATGCTCGGCGGCAAAACCGAGTAGTCAACCACCTTAACCCACCGGGGGAAACTTCCCCCTGTGGGAGCTTCCATACCGGTGTTTTTCACTCCATACGGGATACACCAAAGCGTCCCGTCAAGGGTGTTCTGGTGTGTCCCGTTTGGGATTTACCAAAGGAGAACATCATGGAAGCAAAAGAAGTGAAACGTATTGCGTCTGGGCGTTGGTTAAGCATTGTTTCATCGCTTGCCCCGCACTTCGCAAAAGCAGTAGAAAAAGGCAAGCATTGCGGTTGCCCCATCCACGGAGGTACTGACGGGTTCAGGGTTTTCAAAGACTTCGACTCAACTGGTGGTGCAGTTTGCAATTCTTGTGGCATTTTTAACGATGGCTACAGTTTGCTGATGTGGGCAAACGGCTGGGATTTCATTACGACTCATCGGGCAGTCAGTGACTTGCTCGGTGTAGATAGTAGTGCAAAACAGCACACGCCATTGCCGGTTAAGCAACAGGTCAAGACCAGTAAGAATGACGAGCAAGACATTCGCGATTCCCTGAATCACGTTTGGACATCCGGTATCCCGCTGGCACACAAAGACGCATGGCCTGCGAGGAAGTATCTTGAAAACCGTGGCATAGATGGTCTTGACTATTCGACACTGGATAGCAAAGTTATCCGCTTCGTGCCCTTTCTGGATTTTTTTGAAGGCATGAAGAAAGTTGGCGTATTTCCGGCCATCGTGACAATGATGTGTGATTCGAACGGTCGTCCTGCGACTGTCCATAGGACATACATTACTCACGATGGGAAGAAAGCGCCAGTCGAATCACCCAAGAAATTGATGCGCCATTGCGGAGCAAATTTGTTTGGCGGAATGAGACTGACGCAAGCCACCGGCAAAGTATTGGCTGTCACAGAAGGTATTGAGAATGCACTGGCTGTTATGGTCAAGTACAACATACCTGTGTGGGCTGCCGGTAATGCACATCTGCTGGAGAACTTTGTGCCGCCACAAGGTGTGGATGTGGTGATTTTCGCCGACAAAGACCTCCCTTCCAGGATTCATCCTGAAGGTCACGGTCAAGAAGCGGCACGATCACTACTGAAGCGTCTATGGTCGGAAGGTATCAGGGCAAGTATCAAGCTACCAACCGGCGCACCGCAAGGGGTAAAGGTTGATTGGCTGGATGTACTTGGAAGCAAACAAAACAGTGTGCAGCAAGGCAAGGTTCGCCAAGCCATGTAGCACAAAAGTTTTCCCCCTTCACGGGGCTTTTTATGGCGCATTCGCTGAGTGCGCCACAAAAAAACAGAATTCTAGCTCTTTGTCGTAATGACATGAGTTTTGATACAGGTTGCGGCCTGTCTAAATAAGCGCATTTATATTTTTTAAACCCAACGGGGGACACTCCCCCTTGGGGCTTTGTGTCCCTTATTTATTAAGGAGATACAAAGTGAAAGCATTAGCGAGCATGACAAACTTTGAATTACTGAGCCTGTTGCTTGGCAAAGTAAAAGCAGAAAAACTATCCGCAGTTTCATTGCCAGAGCTATTTGGATTGTGTGCCAAACGGCACGCACAACAAACGCTCTTCCAGGAACTCCCGGTCTATGAGATTGACCAGAAGCTGGCAGCATCAAAAATATTGATGTCAAGAGCGATGGAAGCAGACCTCATGAGAAACAAAACCGCATTGAATTCTCCAGGTGCGGTTAAAGAGTACCTGCGTTTATTGATTGGTGGATTGCAATATGAGGTTTTTGTTGCAATCTTTCTCGATACACAGCATCGCATTATCGTTACGCAAGAAATGTTTCGCGGTACTCTTTCGCAAACAAGCGTGTATCCACGCGAAGTAGTGAAAGCTGCGCTGGCACACAATTCAGCCGCAGTGATATTTGCGCACAACCATCCGTCGGGTATTTGTGATCCGAGTCAGTCAGACCAGTTGTTGACCAGCACACTCAAACAGGCATTATCGCTGGTTGATGTTCGTGTATTGGATCACATAATTGTAGGAGAAACGTCAACATTATCCTTTGCAGAGAAAGGACTGATTTAATCAAACCCAATGGGGCACTTATCCCCTTGGGGCATGGTGCCCTTCATTTATCTTAGGAGAACATCATGAAAAACATCAAGAAAATGTGGTTCGCCTTTCTTTTGGCGATTCACTATAAATATCAACTGTCGCCCTTGTGGTTCGGCGCAAGCAGTTATGCGTCGCGAGTTCCAGTGTCCTTTACTGGAAACCATAAGACGACATGGCACAAAATCGAACAGGTTATTGCACGTTTCACAGAAGAACTCAATGGGGAATATACCATCGGGTTTGACACTGAGCATAAGGGCATCCTCATGCTCTATGGCTCTGAATATTGCGAGAATCAGTTCAAAGGTCGTACCTGCGGTCAAAGCAATGTCCTTTCCTGCATGGCGTGCGGAGTATGCGGCCATAACGGTTATTTAAGCCGGTCATGGACAGGAAAAAAGGTATTAATCAAGGCAGGCATCAGCATTGATCGGGAGGCGAGCTATTCCACCTGGTCAGAAAATACTCTTGCTGAAAGAGTGGCTTTGATCCAGAAGTTCGACGAAGCATGTGACGAAATCAGATCGGTCGCCCAAGGTAAGAAGGTTCAAAAGCCTATTTCCGCAAGGGTAATACCTATTTTCAAAATTCAGGAGTGCTGATCATGATCAACATGAATGAGGTATTCGACACGCTGCAAGACGAACACTATCCCGGCGATGCCCAGAACTTTGTCAGTATCCTGGACGAGATCGAGGCAGAAGAGGAGGAACGTCGGGCCAAAGAAGCAGGATTCTAATTTTTCACCTTAACCCAATGGGGCATCTATCCCCTTGGGGCGTGATGCCCTTTTTTATTGAAAGGAAACATCATGCCGTATTTTCAAAAACCAAAGGTCGATTTGCGCAGTAAAAAGGCAATGACCGAATTTTTGGAATCCCATTTCCGCTACTTCACCATGAGTAGCGTAAACAGAATGACAAGCTACGCAAACTGCATCAAGGTTCATCGCCTGGGCTTAACTCGGGAACAATTGAGTGCCGCATTCGAAGTCTTGGAAGCCGATGAGTATTGGGATGAAATCCGTTACCCCATAGACCTGTTCACAGCGGAAATGAATGGAGAGTACACCATAGGCTGTGGCGGTCGCTCTGGCGGTTATCTGGTATTGCGGAAAAGCAGTTGGGAACAAACCGAGGACAAGTCTTACTGCCGTACTTGCGGTGGTAAAAACTTCAAAATGGTTTACCAGGCTGCAAACGCAGTCGAGGCGGTTATCACAGAAGCCGTATTCAAAAATCGCACTTTGAAAGCGCCGGCAATACTGGCACTTCCAGAAATCAGTGCGTTATCTCTGAATCAAGACGGTAAGCTGCTGGTAATTGAGCGCGCATTGTGTCTCACGAGGGATCATACATTCAGTAACAGGTGTGGTCATTGCGGGGCAGAAGGCGATGGAGGCCGGGTAAATTACACCGCCATCCCCAAAAGATTGAAGGTCTCTGGTCGTAGCGTAGATCAAGATCAGGATTACAGGGAGTGGACGGGATCAGCGTTGCGTGAACAGGTCGAACTGGTACGCCGGTTCGATCAGGCCTGTGACGAAATCCGAGAAAATTTCATTGGCCTCATCGAGAACTACAAGGTTGTTGAAGAAGTGATACTGGTGCCAAAACATCGCAAGGTATTGGCTCCAGTCAGTGTATCGCATTAAGAAGTAATTATTTATCTAAACCCAGGCGGGGATATTCATATCCCGCAAGGGGCATGGTGTCTCCGCTTTTTAAGGAGAGCATCATGAAGTATTACTATGAAAATGGAACGATTCGTTGGCGGCGTTTTATCGGCAAGGGCGATGTGCGTGCTTATTGCTGCCCGAAAGGATGGCGTGCCTGCGTCGATCTGATCGAATACCACCCGATTACGGGTGATCACCTCGGCAGTTCGCAATGGTGGATTCGGGAGGAGGCTTGCCATGGCTAATTTCAAACCTATCCACGAAAAGAAGCCGTTAGAGAAACCAGACTGGTCGGCGTTGTTTGCCGAAGCCCTGTTGACTCCTGGAAGAATGAGTGAAGCCTACTCGGTTTTCCATGACTACTCGATAGGCAATATGTGGCTGGCAAGCTGGCAACTCGCAACCCGCAATCTGCCCTGTTCACCGATAGCCAGCTACAAACGCTGGCAGGAACTTGGTCGTCAGGTCAAGAAAGGTGAGAAGGCAATTGCGCTTTACATGCCGATTACAGGTAAGCGTCACAAGACTGAAGGCGACGGCGACGACGAAGACAAGGAAGAGCGGTTTACCTTCTTTGCCCTCAAACATCATTGGTTTTCCTTGGATCAAACTGAGGGTGAGCCCTATGTCAAAGAGGTGGCAATCCCTGAATGGGATCGTGCGCAAGCATTATCCAGGCTGGAGATTGAAGAAATCGCCTTCGAGAAACTGAACGGCAATTGGCAGGGGGTCGCATACCCTGTCAAAAAGCAACTGGCAATCAATCCAATGGCAGCAATGCCTTGGAAGACAACCTTTCATGAGATGGCACACTGTCTTCTTCATGGTGCGGAAACGCGCCTTGAAGATGGTTCATGTCTGATTGAAAAGCATATCCGTGAATGTGAGGCGGAAAGCGTTGCGTACCTGTGCTGTGCCACACTGGGATTGCCGGGGCTTGAAGAGAGCCGTGGCTACATTCAGGACTGGCTCAAACACGGTTCACAGGCCGAAGAATTTGCCAAAAAAAGCGCGTCACGCGTTTTCTCGGCAGCAAACAAAATTCTGAAGGCTGGTTGCAAGGCCGAGTCAAACGAGGTGCCTGATGAGTGAAGCTATGTCAGAAATCATTCACGTAAGCCCGGACAGTCACTACGCCCAACGCTGAGTTTAGTAGGTCATTTTATCAACCCGATGGGGGATTCCTCCCCCTTTGGGGTTGGTGTCTCCCCTATATTTGACTGATCTTTACCCGTAAATAAGCTGGACACAGGAAAAATATTCTGCTATTCTTAGTTCATGCAAATTTATGGACAAAATTTTACCGAGGATATTCTAGAACGTATCCGATTACGGGTGCGTGAGGTATCTACGTTGACCC
>CAIRBC010000118.1 GCA_903876685.1 uncultured Nitrosomonadales bacterium
CAATAAAGGCAAGTGACATTTGAAAGGAATTGAGATGGGATTGCAACTTGAGTATTTTGATATATACACCAATATTCAAAAGGAGGTTTTCCAAAACCTGCTGAGCATGCAAAAGGAAATGCGCGTGCAGTGGATTGAGATCCTCAATAAAACTCAGTCTGCGATTACCCGTATGCCAGGATTGCCGGAAAATGCCCAAACCAGGGAAGCATTGAACCAATTTAATGCCTGGTATGCCACGATGGCCAGCAGTTCGAAGAGTGCGACAGAAGATGTCTTGAAAACGCAGGAAAGTTGGATCGATGCTTATGAAAAGCAGTTGGCGATTAGCCGTAGCGTGCTTAGAGAAAGAAAAGTTCTAAGCAAAACGAATAACCCCGTACAGAGTCAGGGTTTGGTAGCATAGCTTTATCAGTATTTATCCTGTTGCGCGGCATTAATGATCAAGACAGGTGAGAATCAGCTCTTAAACTTGAAAGGAACTAAAATGGATAAGCAACTGGAATATTTTGACATGTTCACCAATGCGCAAAAGCAGATTTTCAGGAATCTGGTCAATATACAAAAAGACTTGCGTGTACAATGGGTCAGCGCTGTGGGCAAGACTTACAAGGCATTTACCAGCATTCCCGGCCTGCCGGAAACAGAGCAAACCAGGAACGTGTTGAACCAGTTGAATACCTGGTTTGGCGCAGTGGAGATCAGTTCTATCAGTGCTTCAGAAGAAGCCTTGAAAACGCAGGAAAGTTGGATCAGCAGCTATGAGAAGCAAATGGAGACCAGTCGTGGTGTTCTAAAAAATTTCGTTGAACTTGCAACACCAGAAGCATAAATTTTATTTTTTAACTTGAAAGGAACTAAAATGAGTAAGCAACTTGAATATTTTGACGTATTGGCCAACACACAAAAGCAGGCTTTTGAAAATCTGCTGAGCTCACAAAGGGAACTGCGCGCACAATGGAATGCTGCTATCAGCAAGACACAAGCCGCTTTTTCCAGCATTCCCGGTCTGCCAGAAAATGCGCAAACCAAGGAAGCACTGAACCAATTCAACACCTGGTTCAGCACCGTGGCCAGCACCTCGCAAAATGCGACCGAAGAAGCACTGAAGACACAGGAATACTGGATCAGCGCCTATGAGAAGCAATTGGCAATTAGCCGTGACGTATTGAAGAATTTCGTTGACTTGGCTAATTCGGCTGTACCAAAATAATTTCAAGCCATGCTTGGGCGTTAATAAAATAAAGGAACTAAAATGGAAAAGCAACTTGAATATTTTGATGTTTTAGCGAATACGCAGAAGCAGGTTTTCACGAATCTTTTGAGCGTGCAAAAAGATCTGCGCGTGCAGTGGATTGAAGCTATCAGCAAAGTGCATGCCGCGTTCACTACCCTTCCCGGCTTGCCTGAAAGTCTGCAAAACAAGGAATTGCAGAGCCAGTTTAACACCTGGTATAGCACGGTGAATAGCAATACCCAAGCTGCCTCTGAAGAAGCATTGAAAATTCAGGCCAATTGGATCAGCGCGTATGAGAAGCAAGTAGCGATCAGCCGCGATGTTCTGAAGAGCTTTATTGCTTTTCCAGTAAAAGGCCTGGTTGAAATTGCCAGCCCAGTCAAAGCAAAAGTTAAAGTGGCCTGAGTCCAGGTTAAGTTCGCAAGCGTCGGCGTGAGCCGACGCTAGTTCTACCCAAATACCAAGCGTCAGGTATGCCTGACGAGATTGAAGAGGAGCGATAGTGGAAAACCCTAGTAATTACTTTGATGGTTGGATTAAATCGCAACAGCAGACTTTCTCTGCGTTGCGTGACCAGGCGCAGCAAATGCAATCTTTATTTCAGGATGCAAGTGCTGTAAGTGACAACCCTTTTTCGGCTTGGACCAATGCAGCATTGCAGGCGTTCCCTATCGGTGCTGATGCGAACCTGGCCAAGGATACTTTTAGCAAGACAGTTAATGGCACTGAAACCATGCAAAGAATTTATGAGCTATGGCAGCCATTACTCAAAGCCATTAGCGACAAGAGCATTGATCCGGCAAGTTATGCCGATCTGACTGATCCTGAGAAGGTCAAGCAACTCTTCTCAAAGCTGTTTAATTTTGATCTGGATGCTCTGTCTCAGTTGCAAAAGCAGACTGCACAATTTGCCGATATCTATCAGCAATTTGGTGAGTCATGGACTGATACCGCCAAGACCAATTCCAATAAGTTTCTGAGAGGGGAGATTGGACAAGGCTCGTTTAATCCCGAGGAATTGTTCAAGCAGATGAAGTCTGCGTTTTCGATGTTTGAGGATTCCTCCGGCAAGTTGTTGAGTGTTCCTGCCTTGGGCAAGGATCGCGAGAAGATGGAACTGATCTCGAGTTGTGCAAAAGCGATGTCCAGTTTTGCGTCCAGAGATATTGAATATCAGCAAATGATGCTGAAAACTGCCGCTGAGGCGAACAAGGAAGTGGTAAAAGCGCTCGCCGAAAAGATTAAAGCTGGCGAAAAGTTTGAAAAATTTGATGCGTTTTTTAGCTTGTGGATTTCTGTTAATGAAACGACTTTCAATAAGCTGTTTCAAGGCGAAGAATTCTCCGCCAAGCGCAACGCAATGGCCAAGGCTGGCTTCGCTGCACGCAAGCTGTATATCGAGATCGTCGAAGATCAGCTTGCTGATCTGCCGATAGCGCGCCGTTCAGAGATGGATGAGGTATACAAAATTATCTATGATTTGCGTAAACAGGTGAAGAGCATGGAAAAGCAAATCAATGAATTGAAATCCAACATTGATAATTAAGGAATCATCGTCATGAATAACCCATTTTCAAGTTTTGATGCAAAAACAACCATGAAGCATCTCATGGAGGTGAATGGCAAGCTGATGAACGGCGCCCAGCTGCTCACCGACATCGAAGAACTGGATGTAGGCACCACCCCCAAGGAATTGATTTACTCCGAAGACAAGCTCACGCTGCACCACTACAAACCTGAAGCTGACAAGGCTTGCGGTGTACCCGTGCTGGTGGTTTATGCGCTGGTTAATCGCCCTTATGTGCTGGATATTCAACCGGATCGCAGTTTTGTGCGCAACCTGCTCAAACAGGGTCTGGACGTATATATCATTGACTGGGGCTATCCGACACAAGCCGATCGTTTCCTGGCCATGAATGACTACATCAATGGCTATATCGACAATTGCGTCGATGCGGTGCGTAAAGATTCGGGATTCGACAAGATCAGTCTGATGGGCATCTGCCAGGGCGGCACTTTTTCGAGCATTTATTCAGCGCTGCACCCGGAAAAGATTCACAGCCTGACCACGCTGGTTGCGCCGTTTGATTTTTCGACGGATGATGCCTTGTTGTTTAAATGGTCCAAGAACATGGACATTGATGCGTTAGTCGATGCTTATGGCGTGGTACCAGGCAAGATGCTGAATGACAGCTTTTTGATGTTATCGCCTTTCAACTTGAATATCAAAAAGTATGTCGATATGCTTGAGGTGATGGAAGACAAGGAAAAGCTGGTGAGCTTCCTGCGTATGGAAAAGTGGATTTTTGACAGCCCCGACCAGGCCGGTGAGTGCTTGCGCCAGTTTGTCAAGGATCTGTATCAGGGCAATAAGCTGATCAAGGGCGAGTTGAAGTTAGGTGATAATACGGTTAATCTGGGTAATATCACGATGCCGGTTCTGACCATTTTTGCCTCTGCCGATCACCTGGTTCCTCCTGTTGCCACCAAGCCGTTGAATGACCTGGTCGGCTCTGACGATAAGACCTTGTATGAATTCAAGGGCGGTCATATCGGCGTATTTGTGAGTTCGCGTTCGCAAAATGAACTCGCACCTGCGATTGCAAAATGGATGATCAAGCGTGATGTTCCAGGTTCACTCCAGGCAAAACCCAAGGCTGCGGTTAAGTCAGCAGCAGCCAAGCCAGTAGCGGCTAAACCTGCAGCAGTCGCGCAAGCAGCCGTTAAGCCAGCAGTAGCCACGCCTGCAGCAACCAAGCCAGCAGCAGCCAAGCCAGCAGCAGCCAAGCCGGCGGCTAAAGTTGTCGACAAGCCGGTAGTCAGTGAAAAGCCGGTTGTAGTTGAAAAATCTGAGGCACCAACCGTTGCAAATGTTGCACCAGACGCTGCAAAACAGCAGAAAGATCCAAGCTAAATATGCGTCTTTGCTTCCGAATCTGAGCCAGTGTGCTCAGGTTGCGGAAGCAGTCAGAACTTTTTGAATAGGCTAATAGTTCGGTTCATTCTAGTCTGGTTATCCTCGTAGAGGGTGTTGGGCTGTGTGTTTCTGGAATTGGGGCTTGCGTGCATTTTTCGTCGTATTCAGTAGCTAACCAGTACCCTCAGCTAATGCTAGTAAGGCGTTAGCTGGTGGTGATTCGCGCGTCTATGTTCTCAATTCAATTGGAAAATTTTTTTATTGTTTATATATTAGGAGAGTCAGCATGAGCAAACGCATTGCATTGGTAACGGGTGGTATAGGTGGTATCGGTAGCAGTATCTGCAAGCAATTGTCAGCGGATGGCTTTACGGTGGTGGCGAATTATATCGCGCCAGAAGAAGCGAAAGCTCAAGCATGGCTGGCGGCTGAACGTGCAGCAGGCAAAGATGTGCATATCGCTTTGGGGGATGTGTCGAATTTTGAATCCTGTGTTGCGATGGTAGCCAAGATCAAGGCAGAAGTTGGTCCCGTTAGCGTGTTGATCAACAACGCAGGCATTACCAAAGATGGCATGTTCAAGAAAATGTCCCTGGATAACTGGTCGAATGTGATCAATGTCAACCTCAACAGTGTATTTAATGTCACTAAGCAGGTGGTGGATGATATGCTGGCAGCAGGATGGGGGCGCATTGTTAATATGTCTTCTGTGAATGGTCAGAAAGGCCAGTTCGGGCAGGCTAACTATGCTGCGGCAAAGGCTGGCATGCACGGCTTTACCAAGTCATTGGCTCAGGAAACTGCCTCCAAGGGTATTACGGTCAATACCATATCGCCCGGTTATATCGGCACAGAGATGGTCATGGCAATCAAGCAGGAAGTTCGCGATCAGATCATTGCTACTATTCCGGTAGGTCGTTTAGGAAAGCCTGAAGAAATCGCAAAGCTGGTGTCTTATCTTGTTTCCGATGATGCTTCATTTATTACCGGTTCCAATGTATCCATTAACGGTGGATTGCATATGTTCTAATTAGCAAGCGCATTCCCCGGTCTTGCCGGGGTGTGCTTGTGTCAGGTAAATCTGCAACAACTACTATCCAACTGCCTTGCGGGAACGATCAGGGGATCATCATCTCTTTGACTTAGTCAGTTGGATATTCATCGCATAATCAATGCGATGTAATATTCTATTGACATCCCACCCGCTATCATTATAAATTGCAGGTACTGATGCGTTTATCTTCACGTTTTGAACGATAAATGGACAGTTCAAGAAGCCGAAACCTTCCTAATATAATAATTGACCATGAGCTCAAGAGAGCAGTATGTCGCATTGATTCCATAGCAACTTGAGAAAGGCTGAAGATAAACAGTCTTGATCGAGGAAACTAATCGTCCGTATGTCAACGCTGACCGGAATCCTTTATTGATTACCGAAGACATGGGTGAGGATAGGGGTATTGTGCTCAGGAAACTGACGGGTTTCGAGTGGTTTCAGGGGGAGGGTCGACGTTCAATTAATAAATAATCGACAGGAGATGTAAATATGGTACGGATAGCAATGGTAACTGGGGGTATGGGTGGTCTGGGTGAGGCAATTTGTATCAAGTTGGCTGAGCTAGGCTTCAAGGTTGTGACTACCTACAGCCCAACCAACACCAAGGCGGATGAATGGTTAAGAACCATGAATGACATGGGTTACGGATTCAAGGCTTATCCCTGTGATGTGGCTGACTATGATTCGGCTGCTGCCTGTGTAGCCGCTGTCGTCAAGGAAATGGGTCCAATTGATGTGCTGGTGAATAATGCCGGTATCACTCGCGATACCACCTTCAAAAAAATGACCAAGGCGGATTGGGATGCGGTAATTCATACCAATCTTGACTCGGCGTTCAATATGACCAAGCAGGTTATGGATGGCATGACCGATCGCCATTGGGGTCGAGTGATTAACATTTCCTCGGTAAACGGACAAAAAGGCGCATTTGGTCAGACCAACTACGCGGCAGCCAAAGCCGGTATGCATGGTTTTACCAAATCACTGGCGCTGGAAGTGGCGAAAAAAGGCGTTACCGTAAATACTATTTCCCCCGGGTATATCGGTACCAAGATGGTTATGGCGATTCCTCAGGAAGTGCTGGATAGCAAAATCCTGCCACAGATTCCTCAGTCCCGCCTGGGCAAACCTAACGAAGTTGCAGGACTGGTGGCATACCTCTCGTCCGATGAAGCTGCTTTTGTGACCGGTGCCAATATTGGGATTAACGGTGGTCAGCACATGTATTGATGAGTTGCAATTGTATGTTGTAGATAGGTCACCTGAGGGCAATATGTCGTCAGGTGACTTTTTTTGTACCACCTACGGCGCAATATTAAATAGGTGCTGAGTATTAGCAATGAAGGTGACGCAATAGAGGTCAAAGTGCGACATGATGCTGTTAATCTAACGCTGGAAAGCGTAACGGCTCAAACAGATAATGTTCTTGCGGAGGCCCGAGCATTTCTGGAAATGTCGGATCGCACTGAATGTGGGGCATCGTCAGATATAACTTTTCGCCTCCTTCGGGATTCGGCACTGGTTTGCCAGCAAAATGCGATCAGGATTGGTTGGAGGAAATTTGAAATAAACGAAAGTCGATACTTCTATTTCTCACGATGGATTATTGCTTAGGAAGGTTGGCTGCTTAGCAAGGCTGAATAACAGGAGGTGTTATGCAAGCTCAAATAGATGAAGCAACTCAGCCTGTAGCAGATGCGGAGGAAGAAGGTCTTTTGCGACAAATGGTGGAGGTGATCGTTCGCGAGCGGTCACCGGAAGTTATTATCTTGTTCGGTTCCAGGGCGAGAGGGAATGCCCGCCCTGATTCTGACGTAGATTTGCTGGTGATAGAAACGCAGCCGTTTTCTCCGCAACGCAGCCGTCGTAAAGAGGTGGCGCGCCTGCAAATGGCATTACGGGGATTGCCGCTCTCGAAGGATATCCTTTTGTATAGCAGGGAAGAGTTCGAGCACTGGAAGCATTCGTTGAATCATCTGATTGGACGGGCAGGGCGTGAGGGGAGGGTATTGCATGGCCGACTCTGAACATGCACGCGCCCTGTTGCGTATGGCGCACAAGGATTTTAATGCGATAAACGGGGATGTTGGGAAATGCTTTGTTTGCCGATGAGATTTTCGGGTTTCATGTTCAGCAGGCGGTAGAAAAAACATTGAAGGCCTGGCTTTGTGCTTATGCGGTAGATTATCCTCTGACACATGATCTTGCTCGTTTGCTGACCATGCTCGAAAAATTAGGGGTAGATGTTAAACTATTTTGGCCGTTGGTTCAGTTCACGATTTTTGCAGTTCAGGCTCGTTATGAAGATGGACTTAGCGCTCTGGATGAGCCTCTGGAACGGGCGGTTGAAATTGAAAATGTCCGCAGCTTGCTGGTAACTGCAGAAGAAGCTGTGGCTAAAAAAATATAGCGAAATAATAGTCCTATGGATTCGCCAGACCGGGAGACAAGCTTTCCGCGCTCCAGACACTGGTCTTGCTAATTTTTGCACTATTCGAACCTATCTTGCTACCCTTCAAAAACAAGACACCAATCTTTTGGTAACGTAGAATTTAGGAGACCTGAGTAGAAAAAAGATAATTGCACTACAATAGGGTATTTAGTTTTTGCGGAAACAAAATCCAGAAAGGAGTGCAATATGGGATCGCTCCCACAGAAGAAAGATATCACGATCGAATTTGATTGTCTATTCAGGGTCAACATGGGTCAATGTGATTTTTCGTCGATTATGAAAGTGTTTCTCACGTTGTTGCCCCAGTTGCTGGAAAATTTTTCCAGAAAGTATTGGTTGCTTTTGGTGAGTATGAAATGGCACAGGATAAAAAATCCTTCGCCTGTAAATGTTGTGGCAATGACACGGAATTTATCTGAAAGACGCGGCATGGTAAGGTGACAACCATTCTTACCTGGTTCCGCTATATCACGCTCAAACAGTTGCAGGTGCAGTGCAAAGGGTGCGGCAGCAAGCAGTACATCACTCGGATGTTGCTAGGCATGGAGCCCAGGAAGCGGATTCCCGAAGAATCCAGGCGAAAGTTGGCTTTGCTTGGCGCGTTGACTTCCTACCGTGTGGCGGAGAAGTTCGGCAAGATGTTCGGATGGGCGATAGATAAGATGACAATCTGGAAATCGGTGCAACAGGTTGGAGCGGGGCTGAATTTTGCGCTGGACGAAAATGAAGAGGCGCGTTGTGAAGCGGATGGAACCGGTGTCGGAATTACCGGAATCACAAAGCGTGTCAATGAGTTAAAGGTGTTGATCAAGTACAAAAAAGGGGGCGGGGTCAGGGTGGCGGGCATTGATATCGGCAACTACAACGGATCAGGCTCAGTACGTGTTATGGGAGGATAGTGTAAAACGAAAGAGTAAGGAGTGGTTGCATATTGTGGCGGAGCTGATGGAGATATGCGCGATCAGGTCAGGAGTAGATTGCCCCGATACGATCAAGACGATGCTCGAATCGAAGCAAGCGCGCCTGGAAAAAATTATCGCTTACTGCAAGGAAAAAAAGTACACGCATTGCGTGTCTTATCTTGAAAATGCGCGTGAGGACATGTTTACTGCTTTGGAAAATCGACTGCAAGGAAAGACGACAAGTAGTGTAGAAAGGCTGTTCAGGACGGTAAATATGAGAGTCAACGTCAGCAAGTGGAGTACGGAGGGAGCACTGAATGTCACCAAGGTCAGGCTCGCATATTATTACAACGGGTTCGATGCTTGACGGAGACAAAATAACGGCATATCGGAGGGAATTATTTCAGGTCTCCTATTGACAACGCTACCAAAAAATTCTCTGTAGATTGAGAACGATGCGATCACGCAACATTTTCTAAAAACATAGCCTTGAGTGTAGAGTGCGCTGCAGCACCATTTGCGATGCATCATAAATTTTGGTGCGTAAACGCACCCTACGAAACTGCTAGATCGTAGCTATGGGTTAGCCGAATATTCATCGTTCCTCAGCAGCTTGGCGCATGACTTTTACGGGTTGTTGTAGTAACATGACTACATAATTCGAGTGTAGGAGGTTTCCTATGACTATTACCACCTTATCAAGCCGTGAATTTAATCAAAGAGCGAGTGAGGCAAAACGGGCTGCAAACAATGGGCCAGTGTTCATCACAGACCGTGGTAAACCTGCCCATGTGCTTTTGAGCTTTGACGAGTATCATCGGCTCACGAAGCAGCGGCGCAATATCGCCGACGCCTTGGCTATGCCGGGTATTGCCGACACTGAGTTTGAGCCGCCGCTTGTGACCATCCAAAGTCGTCCTGTCGATTTCTCATGATGTACGTTCTCGATACCAATGTGGTGTCCGAGTTGCGAAAAGTGTGGTTTGGCAAGGCTGATACAAACGTAACGGCATGGACAGCAAGCGTTGATGCAGCAGATCTTTTCGTATCAGTCATTACCATCATGGAATTAGAGCTTGGGGTTTTGTCGATTGAGCGTAAGGATGCGTCCCAAGGAGCCATGTTGCGCTTGTGGCTGGAGCGGCATGTATTGCCGGAGTTTTCAGGTCGCACCCTCCCTGTCGATACTGCCGTGGCTCAACGCTGTGCCCGTCTGCATGTGCCCGATAAGTGCGGTGAGCGAGATGCACTCATTGCGGCCACGGCCCTTGTGCATAGCATGACGGTGGTCACTCGCAACGTCGCTGATTTCAAGCCTATGGGAGTGAGCCTCATCAATCCTTGGGGAAATCAAGGCATTAACTCGTCTAAGCCGTAATTATGGGCGTCAATAAGCGAAGTGCATTGTGTTCACTTCCCCAATAATATATCCATGATGCCATTGATATATCCTGCAACGTAGCCCGGATGTAGCGTAGCGGAATCCGGGAAATATCGGATCGCATGCGATTTTCCAGGTTGCATGGAGTGACACGAGACCCCGGAATTCATTTTATTCCATCCGGGCTACGCTCACTATTCGGCGTACCTGTGTAGTTACAAAAAAATAAGTGATTTTTTGGTCGCTACTTGGAGGTCTGAGTAAGGAATTTGGATAAACTTTTTCGACTGCAACTGCTACAGCGTTCAGAAATTTGTTATTATTGTGAGTGTATAATAAACAGCTTGTCATTTAGTGGTTAAATGGGGTAGTTTAACTTTTTAATAGGCGTTTACTTTGAAGGTAGAATTTCTGAAAAATTCATCCACTATTCTGGCTGTCGATTGCTCGAAGAATATAGGTAAGCAAAATGAGCGTACCCTGTTGATGGGCAAACACGCAAGTTTTTCAGCTGATGAATTCTTTGAAGCGCATGAAGTTCCCAAGAACGTTGTAACTTGCAACGGCGGGGAGGCTATTATGCTGCCCAGGCCACGAATTCTGGTGGTCGACGACATGCGGAGCAATATCGAATTACTTTGCAAGATTTTCGGTGACACCTATGAAGTCTTGTTCGCCATGAATGGTGCAACTGCCTTGCACATCGCTACGACCCAAAATCCGGAATTGATTCTGCTGGATGTGTTGATGCCTGAGATGGATGGCTATGAAGTTTGCAGGCGCCTGAAATCGTCGCATTTGACTAAAATGATCCCGATTATATTCATCACCGGGTTGGACGATGAAGGTGGAGAGGCACTCGGCTTGGAGTTGGGAGCTGAAGATTATATAACCAAACCCTTCAAGCCGATTATCATCAAAATGCGGGTAAAACATCAAATCGAACTCAAGCATGCGCGTGAGCAGTTGACACGTTTATCTATCACCGATGGCCTGACCGGTCTGGCAAATCGGCGTCATTTCGATGAAGTGCTTAGCAGTGAATATAACCGGCATACCCGCACTGGTCGTGATCTGTCACTTATCTTGATGGATGTCGATTATTTTAAGATATACAACGATACCTATGGACATGTAAACGGAGATAAATGTCTCCAGCGCCTGGCACAGGGAATCAGCAGCATCGTTCGTTCCACTGACCTCGCAGCACGCTATGGCGGAGAGGAATTTGCCTGTATTTTGCCCGAGACTGATCTGGATGGCGCAGTGAGCATTGCCGAGAAAATTCGCCTAAATATAATGGGACTCGAAATCCCGCATCTAACCTCTCTCGTTGCTGACTGTGTCACGATCAGTATTGGCATTTTTACGGCACGCTGCGTAAGTGGCGAGTCTGAGTTTCACATCATAGCCGAGGCTGATAAACAGCTTTATTTAGCCAAGACGAGCGGTCGAAACCGGGTTAGCTTTAAATCTTGACTTTAGCGGTAGTCGTTGTTCAATTACATCGCAAGCATTTGCAAGTAGGAGGAAACGGCAGATGAGTTACCGCTAAAGTTTGCGACCTGCTGTTGTACGGTATCTGCCGAAGTGACTGAGAGGTTTTGCTGAGTAGATAACTGCGACACCAGATTATAGTAGCGATTGTTAAAAGCGTTGGCTGAGCTGCTTACATTGCTGCTTGCAGATAATTCATTGCTGGCAATTTGATCCGCCTGTTTTCCGATATTGGAGAGTGTGCTTTTGACGGCATCGGGATTGGTTTGCAGCGCGCTTTGCAGTGCGGCGGCATTGACAGACAGCGTTCCGTCTGAATTGACGTTAACGCCTATTTTTTTCAGATCGCTGGTGTTGCTGCCGCTGCTCACGATGTTATTTAAATCGTTAGCCGACTGACTGGCGTTGAGATTCCTGCCGATTGCGGCGGCCGAGTTGGCAGCGCTGGTGGTGGTGTTATAAGCGTTTGCAAAGGACTGCACCGCCTTGGCAAGATCCGCCGCATTGTTGATTTTTGTCGGGTCAGAGAGAACTTTTGCAGCCGCTTGTACGCCTGAAAATCCCGATAATAATTGTGAATAGGGGGACAGACTCACGCCAGTGCTGTTAATTTGCTGTGGTACGCGCTGATTGGCAGCGTTTAACGGATCAGCAGAGTTACTTGCCTGCTTGGCAATTGCCTGATTGGCATTTTGAGCTAAAAGGGCATTATTTGTCAGGCTGTTTAGAGTGATAGCCATGATAACCTCCAATTTTTTAATATTTATAGCTCAGTTTTATGTAATTGTCAATTTCTTTGAAGATGTTTGACACAGTCTGTTATTTTTGAGATGCTATCACCATGTTGCGCATAAAATTCCTTGCAGTATTGCTTGCTTTCTGGTTGCCGCTGTTCAGCGGCAATGCGTTGGCTGCTTCGATTGAAATTCGGGTAAAGCAAATTGAAGGAGCCGCCGGGCAAACATTGCACAAACATTGTGCGGCCACTCAGCATGCCGTGAGTTCGCAAGCGGATCAGCATGCAGCTCATCCTTATCAGTGTGGGTCTTGTCATCTGGTGTGCTGCGGATTTCTGGCTACGGCAGTCTTGGTATTGCTGGAACCAACGCCTTCAGCGCAGTCATACACACCCGTCGTTTCGCAATTTCAGTCAATCAGTTTAACACCCCTTGATCCCCCGCCTTTAGTACGCTGCTAATTTCTCGTTAATTGAGTTTTCATGCTGGGTTTTTCAGTATGAATGATAAGGCACAGGCTTAAAGCGTGTTTGACGCTCACCTGAAGCAGAGTGCTTGTACGAATATCAGGAGTAAATCATGAAAATAGTGAGCAAAGTGGTTCTTTTTTGGATCCTCGGCGTGTTACCCGTTTTTGCCGCCGATGAAGCTAGCTTGGGTGCTAATCTGGCCGGGTTGCTGGAATATGCAAGGTCTCACAATGCCGAAGTGGCGGCAACCCGTTTCGAGGCGGAGGCTGCCTTGCAACGGGTCGAGCCTGCTGCCGCTTTGCCAGACCCGGTATTGCGCACCGAATTGATGGATGTCAGTCGTGGCGTGTTGCCGTCTCAGGTTGGCAGTACCCGTTACACCTTGATGCAAAGCGTGCCCTGGTTCGGTAAACGTAACTTGTTGCGCGAGGCAGCCGAGGCACAGTCGGTAGAGGCGAATGGTCAGGTTTCGCTAACCCTGGCCGAATTATCGGCCAAGATAAAAGGCGCCTATGCGATGTATTATTACCTGTCCGGTAGTATGCGCTTGACCGGTCAAACGGCGCAGTTGTTGAGTGATCTGGAACAGGCGGCCTTGGCGCGTTATGCTAACGGAGTCGGTGCACAGCAGGATGTGCTGCGTGCTCAAGTTGAAAAGTCTGTGTTGTCGGGTGAGTTGCTCAGTCTGCAAGCCGAGCAACATCATGTACATGGTCGCTTAAATGCATTATTAGCGCGTCCCGCGACGGCTGCCTTGGCTGAACCGGTGGAGCTTCGCCGAATACCGACGCCTGAGCAACTGAATTACCCGATACTGGAAGCAAAGCTGCTGGCCGGCAATCCGCAATTAGTCACAGCCGAGGCGCGTCATAACGGAGCCTTGAAAAATCGGGAGCTGGTTTATCTTAATCGTTATCCAGCTTTTACGCTGGGTATTGCACCTAATCAGGTGGGCAATACCCTTAAAAGCTGGGACTTGATGGCGGAGGTGAATATTCCGCTGCAACTGGAATCGCGTCGTTCCAGAGAGCGCGAGGCTGAGGCTGGGGTGTCGGCGGCTGTTGCGCGTAAACAGTCTTTGCAAGATCAGTTGCTGGGGGATTTGTCAGAAAGTCATTCAGCGCTGGAGACCGCGCAGCAGCTTGACGCGCTGACAGAGACACGTCTGATTCCGCAGGCTGAGTTGAATTACCGTGCAGCGCTTGCAGCCTATGAAAATGGCAAGGCAGATTTTGCGGTATTGCTGGAGGCGCAACGGCAAATTCTCAAAGCCAGGCAGCAAAGACTCAAGGCGCAGTACGATATACAAGTGCGCCTTGCCGAAATTGAACGTTTGCTGGGAGTTGAGTTATGAAAAAGATGCTATGGATGACGCTTTGTGTTTGCCTTCTCGCAGGTGCGGGCGCTTACTGGTGGGTAGCAAAGAAAACCACGCAACCCGAGCTTAACGCTGCCAAGCCTTTGTTTTATCGAAATCCGATGAATCCTGAAGTCACTTCTCCCGTGCCGCAAAAAGATCAGATGGGTATGGACTATATCCCGGTTTATCAGACTGAGGCAAAGGCGGAAGGTGGCTTGAGCATCAGCGCCGAAAAGGTGCAGAAACTGGGTGTGCAAAGCGAGGCGGTAGCCTATCGCACGCTGGATAAAACCTTGCGCGCAGCGGGCAGAGTTGAAATAGATGAGCGAGGCACTTTCACTATCGCGCCCAAGTTTGAGGGCTGGATAGAGCGTCTTCATGTCAATGCTACTGGACAGTCGGTAGTCAAGGGGCAGCCTTTGTTCGAGGTGTATAGCCCGGAGTTGACGGCAACCTTGCGTGAATATGCACTCGCGCAACAAGCGGCCTTGCAGCATGGTGATGCGGGTATGCAGCAACTCGCTCAGGCCGGCATGGCGCGGCTTAAAAATTGGGGAATCAGTGAGGCTCAGATCGCGCAAGGCGCAAACGCCGGGCGCAATCTGACATTTTATGCCCCGGCGACCGGTATTGTGCTGGAAAAGAAGGCACTGCAGGGGATGCGCTTCATGCCGGGGGAGGTGCTGTATCAAGTGGCGGATTTATCGAAGGTGTGGGTGCTGTGTGATGTGGCTGAACAGGATATTGCTCAGTTGAAACCAGGCAGTAAAGTGACGGTATTTATCGAGGCTTATCCCGAGCAGCATTTTTCCGGTAAGCTGGATTTTGTTTATCCGACACTGAATCAGGTGACGCGCACGGTGGCGGTGCGGGTGGAAATCAATAATCCTAAAGGATTGCTCAAGCCTTCGATGTATGCGCGTGTGGAATTAAGCGCTGCCGAACACGCAAAGGTGCTGACGGTCCCCCTTTCTGCGGTGATCGATAGCGGTGCACGTCAGGTGGCGCTGGTGCAATTGCAACAGGGGCATTTCGAGGCACGCACGCTACGCACTGGACAGCGTAGCGACAGTTATGTCGAAATACTGGAAGGCTTGCAAGAGGGCGAGCAGGTGGTTACCCGTGCCTTGTTCCTGCTCGATTCCGAAAGTAATCTCAAGGCGGCCTTGAGCGGCCTGGCTGCCGCAGAGCAGAAACCGGAGCAGGCCAAAAGCGTTGGACATCAGGTGCTTGGAGTGCTAAATGCGCTGAATCCGGATGGTACTGTCAATATCACCCATGAGCCGGTGCCCGACCTGGATTGGCCGGGCATGACCATGGATTTTTTGCGGGCCAATCCCTCGCTGGGTAGCCAAATCAAGAGTGGCACGCCCATCAGTTTTGAAATCGTCATGCAAAAACCTGATACCTGGGTGATTACCCGCTTGGAAGCACGAAACCAGGGGGGGCATTGAGATGCTGTCCTCCCTGATAGACTGGTCGTCGCGCAATCGCTTTCTGGTGTTATTGGCAGCACTATTCATCACGCTGGCCGGTATCTATGCGCTTGTCAAGACTCCGCTGGATGCCTTGCCTGATCTGTCCGACGTGCAGGTGATTGTGTATACGGAATTTTCCGGTCAGGCACCGCAAGTGGTTGAAGATCAAGTGACTTATCCGTTGACCACTGCGATGTTGTCCGTGCCGAAATCTCGTGTGGTGAGAGGGTTTTCTTTTTTTGGTGCGTCCTTTGTGTATGTGATTTTTGAGGATGGTACGGATATTTACTGGGCACGCTCGCGGGTTCTGGAGTATCTGGGCGCGGTGCGATTGCCAGCCAATGTCACGCCGCAACTGGGGCCGGATGCGACCGGTGTGGGCTGGGTATATCAGTATCTGTTGCAAGGTGAAAAACATAATCTGGCCGAATTGCGCACCCTGCAGGACTGGTATTTGCGTTACCAGTTGACCAAGGCGCATGGTGTCGCCGAAGTGGCGTCTATCGGCGGTTTTGTGCAGCAGTATCAGGTGACGGTCGATCCGCAGAAGTTGCGGGGCTATAACATTCCCTTGAGTAAAGTGGTGCAGGTTATCCGTGACTCCAATCGTGATGTGGGCGGGCGGGTGCTGGAAATGGCCGAGACCGAATACATGGTGCGTGGCAAGGGTTATTTGCATGGCATGACGGATCTGGAGAATCTGGTGGTGAAGGCTGAACGGGGTACGCCGGTGTTGTTGCGCGACATCGCCCGTATCGCACTCGGACCTGATGAGCGGCGCGGTCTGACCGAGTTTAATGGTGACGGCGAAGTGGTGTCCGGGATTGCCATTGCGCGCTTCGGGCAGAATGCGCTGGAGGTGATCGCCAACGTCAAGGCGAAAATAACCGAGTTATCCACAGGGTTGCCCGTTGACGTGAAGGTTCAGACGGTGTACGACCGCTCTGAGTTGATTCAACGCGCCATCGACAATCTCAAGCATACTCTGTTGGAAGAAGGCCTGATCGTGGCGCTGGTATGTCTGGTGTTTTTGATGCATGCGCGTAGTGCGCTAGTGGCGATGCTGATGCTGCCGCTGGGGGTGTTGATCGCTTTTATCGCCTTGCGTTTGCTGGGCATGAGTTCCAATATCATGAGTCTGGGGGGCATCGCGATTGCCGTGGGCGCGATGGTGGATGCCGCCATTGTGATGATCGAAAACGCGCATAAACATCTGGAGCACGCCGCCAGAGATCAGCCGGCAGCACTGACCCGGGCACAAAGCGCTCAGGCGATCGTCGAGGCCTGCAAGGAGGTCGGTCCCGCGCTGTTTTTTTCCTTGCTGATCATCACCGTCTCGTTCCTGCCGGTGTTCACGCTGGAAGATCAGGAGGGGCGGCTATTTGCGCCGCTGGCTTTCACCAAGACCTTTGCCATGGCGGGAGCGGCACTGCTTTCGGTCACGCTGGTGCCGGTGCTGATGAGGCTGTTCATCCGGGGAAAGATTATGGCAGAGGCAGAGAATCCGCTGAACCGTCTCATGATCTGGTGTTATCGCCCGGTCATCTTCCGGGTGCTGAATAACCCCAAAAAAGTGATTGTAAGCGCGTTGCTGGTGATGGCGGTCACGTTTTATCCGGTCACCCGACTGGGCAGCGAATTTATGCCGACACTCAATGAAGGTACGCTGTTGTATATGCCCTCTGCGCTGCCCGGACTGTCGCTAACCAAGGCTGCCGAACTGCTGCAGACACAGAACAAGATCATCAAAAGTTTTCCTGAAGTGAGTTCGGTGTTTGGCAAGGCAGGGCGCGCATTGACGGCCACTGATCCAGCCCCGCTGGAGATGTTCGAGACGGTGATTAACCTGAAGCCACAGAGTGAATGGCGACCGGGGATGAATACCGATAAACTGATTGCCGAACTGGATCATGCGCTGCAATTTCCGGGGGTGGCTAACTCCTGGACGATGCCGATCAAGGCGCGCATCGATATGCTTGCCACCGGGATTCGCACCCCGGTGGGCATCAAGGTCTATGGCAAAAATCTTGAGGAAATGGAACGGGTCGCCCGGGAAATCGAGGCGGTGGTGCGGAAAGTGCCGGGGACTTCCAGTGCCTATGCCGAGCGCATCACCGGCGGCTATTACCTGAATATCGAGCCGGACCGGCTGGCGCTGGCGCGCTACGGGCTTTCGATGAACGAGGTGCAGGAGGTAATTTCCAGCGCCCTGGGCGGAGAAACCCTGACCACGACCGTCGAAGGACTGGAGCGTTTCGGGGTTACGCTGCGTTATCCGCGAGAATTGCGGGCGTCGCCTGAACAGATTGCGCGGGAAGTGCTGGTGCCGGCCGAGGGCGCGATGATCCCGTTGGGGCAACTGGCAAAAATCAGCATCAGCCGGGGGGCGCCTGCGATACGCACCGAAAATGCGTTGCTGTCAGCCTATATCTTCGTCGATATTCGTGACCGCGACATCGGCTCCTATGTGGCGGATGCACGCCGCGCCGTGGCCGAGCAGGTTAAATTTCCGCCCGGCTATTATGCGACCTGGAGCGGGCAGTTTGAATACATGGAACGCGCTTCAGCCAGAATGAAAATCGTGATCCCGTTTACCCTGCTGTTGATTTTCTTGCTGTTGTATCTCAACTTCAGGCGTATCACAGAATCGGTGATCGTGATGCTGTCGGTACCGTTCGCGCTGGTCGGCGGTGTCTGGCTGTTATGGCTGCTGGGTTATAACCTGTCAGTCGCGGTCGCGGTGGGCTTCATCGCGCTGGCCGGGGTTGCTGCGGAAACAGGCGTGGTGATGCTGATCTATCTGGACAGTGCCTGGCATAAAATTGGCGAACAATGTGCAACCGTAGGCAGCAAACCGACTCAGGTGCAATTGCACGCCGCGATCATGGAAGGTGCCGTGGAACGGGTGCGACCCAAGATGATGACCGTGACGGCGATCATGGCCGGTTTGTTGCCGATCATGTGGAGTAGTGGCACGGGTTCCGAGGTGATGAGTCGCATCGCAGCACCGATGATTGGCGGCATGATTTCCTCGACCTTGCTCACGCTGCTGGTTATTCCGGCCATCTATGCGCTGGTCAAGGAAGTCGAGATGCGGAAGATTCCGGCTACACTCTGAGCTTGTAAACGTGAAACACGCGTAGCGACTTACTCCCGGCTACGC
>CAIRBC010000119.1 GCA_903876685.1 uncultured Nitrosomonadales bacterium
CCCTACGGCAAGGTTCATAGGGCACAATTCGGTCGGGGAATTTGCGACAGGGGTCTCTCCCGTAAGCGGGCGAGGGAGTGAACGAATCGCTACGCGTGTTTCACGTTAAACTTTGATTCGACCAACCCATTTCAGCCAAGCAAAATTCAAATATGCATTTTGCTTATAATGCGGCGCAATGCGCTACGCTTGTTGATGCCGGTGAGTCGGGTTGAAGAACCCCTCCGCTGGAGGGGTGCCCGTAGGGCGGGGTGGTACGGTAATTACTGCACACATGGCTATCGTCCGGATATTTCGTTTAAAATGTAGCTTCCGGATGCCCTATCGCCATTTCAAGCCATGAACCCATTACTCGATTTCTCAGGTCTGCCGCGTTTCGCTCAGATCAAACCAGAACATATAGCGCCTGCGATAGCACAACTGCTTGCAGAAAACCGCGCCTTACTGACAAAACTAACCAGCGATCTGACTGCACCGACCTGGCAGAATTTTGTGGCACCGATGGAAGATGCCAACGAACGTTTGTCGCGTGCCTGGGGACCGGCTGGACATTTAAACGCGGTGATGAACAGTCCTGAATTGCGCGAAGCCTATAACGCGACGCTGCCGATGATCACCCAGTTTTATACCGAACTAGGTCAGAATCTAGAACTATTCAAAAAATTCAAGGCATTGCAACAGAGTGATGAATATGCAGGCTTGAGTGCCGCGCGCCAAAAAATTATTCGGAACGAGCTGCGTGACTTTCGGTTGGGAGGTGCCGAATTGCCTGAACAACAGAAAGCACGCTATCTGAAAATTCAGGAACGTCTGGCTGAAATTTGTGCGCGTTTCTCGGATAATCTGCTGGATGCGACCAACGACTATCGCCTCATTATCTGCAATCCTGAAGAATTGACGGGCTTGCCCGAGGATGTACTGCAAGCGGCACAGGAAGCGGCCGAGGCAGCGGGTGAAACGGGCTGGCTATTTACCCTCAAGGCTCCTTCCTATATGCCGGTGATGCAATTTGCCACCCATCGTCCGTTGCGCGAAAAAATGTATCGCGCCTATGCGACCCGAGCCAGTGAATTCGGTAAAGCGGACTGGGACAACACCGCACTGATGGAAGAAATCGTCCGTTTGCGTGGCGAGGAAGCAAGCCTGCTGGGTTTCGACAGCTTTGGCGCGCTTTCGCTGGAAAGCAAGATGGCCGATTCGCCACAGCAAGTCATTACTTTCATGCGCGAATTAGCAGAACGTGCACGCCCTTTTGCAGAAAAGGATCTATGCGAGCTGCGCGAATTTGCCCGCCTCGAACTGGGTCTGGATGATTTACAGTCCTGGGACATAGGCTACGCCAGCGAGAAATTGCGCGAACAACGCTATGCGTTTTCCGAACAGGAGGTTAAACAGTATTTCCCCGAAACTGCCGTGCTGCCCGGCATGTTCAAGCTGGTTGAAACGCTGTTTGGCTTGCAGATCGTTCCTGCCAGTGCGCCGCTTTGGCATGAAGACGTGCGCTTCTATGCTATCCGTGATCAGCAGGGACAATTGATCGGAGAATTTTATCTGGATATGTACGCACGCAGCAGCAAGCGTGGCGGCGCCTGGATGGATGATGTCATCACCCGCCGCCGCCTGCCTGCCGGCATACAAACGCCGGTAGCCTACCTGAATTGCAATTTTTCTGCCCCGGTGGGCGGCAAGCCGGCGGTTTTCACGCATGATGAGGTGATCACCCTGTTTCACGAATTTGGACACGGCCTGCATCACCTGCTGACTCAGGTGGAAGATCTGGCTGTATCAGGCATCAACGGCGTGGAATGGGATGCGGTAGAATTGCCTAGTCAGTTTATGGAAAATTACTGCTGGGAATGGGAAGTGCTGCGCGACATGACCCGGCATACCGAGACCGGCGCAGCTTTGCCACGCATTTTGTTCGACAAGATGTATGCCGCCAAAAACTTTCAGAGTGGTTTACAAACGCTGCGTCAGGTAGAATTCTCCTTGTTCGATATGCTGATGCATAGCGCTTTCGATGCAGGTGGCGCTAAATCGATCTTACAATTACTCGACGAAGTGCGTGCGGAAGTGGCGGTATTGATCCCTCCCGCCTTCCAGCGTTTCCCGCAATGTTTTACGCATATCTTCGCCGGTGGCTATGCGGCCGGTTATTACAGCTACAAATGGGCGGAAGTGCTATCCGCCGACGCCTATAGCCTGTTTGAAGAAAGCGGCGTATTGAATCCGGATACCGGCGCGCGTTTTCGCAGCGAAATACTGGCAATGGGCGGAAGTCGCGGCGCAATGGAATCCTTCAGCGCCTTTCGTGGACGCAATCCGTCTATCGATGCCTTATTAAGGCATAATGGCTTGCTCTGAGAGCAAACTTTAGAAGCTAACCTTATCCGGGAGGCAACATGAAACGCATCCTTTGGTTATGTCTGGCATTTAATCTAACTTTGGCGCAGGCGGGTGAATTGTTCCGCTGGATAGACGCGAAAGGAAAGGTGCATTACGGCGATGCAGTCCCGGCGAATGCCGCACAAGTTGAGCGAAAAAAATTTCCAGCGGGCGGGACACCCAGTGCAGATACGCCCTATGAAACCAGACTCGCGCAACAAAATTTCCCAGTAGTTCTTTATACCGCAGACAGTTGCACCATGTACTGCGAGATGGGACGCAGCTTGTTGAGCAAGCGTGGCATCCCCTTCAGTGAAAAAAAATTAAAAAACAAGGCTGAACTAGATAGTTTCAAGGCACTTTCCGGTAGCGATACCGTGCCTACACTTTGTGTGGGCAGGCACTATTTGAGCGGATTCCTGGAAGAGCAATGGCAAAAAGAACTCGATTTCTCAGGCTATCCCAAAAAAGCCCCCTATCACGCGCCAGCCACCCTGCCCGCCTCAGCCCCTGTGGATTAATCACAAACTCTTTTCGCCACGGCAACTCCGAAGATAATCTGTTCGAAAGCCAACACGTTTTTATAATTTTTAGAAATGTCGGGCACAAAATGAAGTGCCCGACCTACAAAGCTGTTCGAAAGCCAACACGTTTTTATAATTTTTAGAAATGTCGGGCACAAAATGAAGTGCCCGACCTACAAAGCTGCATCCGGGCTACGTTGCAAGATATAACTGGTAAGTCATGGCTATCCCCTGTTGCAGGCTGATGCCGGCCTTCCAACCCAGGCCTGAGATTTTGGAAACATCCAAAATTTTACGCATCGTGCCATCCGGCATGGAAGTATCCTGGATGAAGCGACCGGTATAACCCACCGCGCTGGCAACCATTTCAGCAAGTTCACGGATGGTCTGATCCATGCCGGTACCTATGTTGATCAGGGGGCATTCAGCGGGATCAACCAGCGTGTCATAGCGCTGATCCTCCAGTGCGGCCAGAAATATCAGCGCGTCTGCCAGATCGTCCGCATAGAGAAACTCTCGCTTTGGGGTGCCACTGCCCCACAGCATCACCTCGTCTGCGCCAGAAATTTTCGCCTCATGCATCTTGCGAATCAGCGCCGGTAATACATGCGAATTGTTTAAGTCGTAATTATCCCCGGGGCCGTACAGATTGGTCGGCATCGCCGCCAGCCATTTAGTCGCGTGCTGCCGGTTATAAGACCAGCACATTTCAACACCGGCAATCTTTGCCAGGGCATAGGGACGATTGGTAAGTTCCAGGGGGCCGGTCAACAGGTATTCTTCTTTGATCGGTTGCGGGCAGTCGCGCGGATAAATGCATGAACTCCCCAAAAAAATCAGACGGCTGACGTTGCTTGCATGGGCTGCACGGCAAATATTGGCTTCAATGAGCAAGTTGCTAAGCAGGAAATCGGCAGGATAACTATTATTGGCGAGTATCCCACCTACTTTTGCCGCCGCCAGGAACACCACTTCAGGGCGTTCCTCTGCAAAGAACTGTTGCGTACTGACAGCATCTTCCAGATCCAGTTCTGCATGTGTGCGCACAAGCAGGTTGTGATAACCCTGCTCCTTGAGTCTGCGTACCAGTGCAGAACCCACCAGGCCGCGATGACCGGCGATGTATATTTTGCTGTCACTTTGCATCTTGTTACTCATTGAAGTCGAATGCCTTATAACCATGCTGTTTGACCAGTTCATCACGCTCTGACGACTTGAGATCTTCACGCACCATTTCAGCCACTAATTCCTTGAAACTGGTGGTGGGCGTCCAGCCCAGTTTTTCTCTGGCCTTGGTCGGGTCACCCAGCAAAGTTTCCACTTCGGTAGGCCGGAAGTAACGTGCATCCACCGCCACGATACACTTGCCATTCGCGTCATAGCCTTTTTCTTCCTTACCCTTGCCTTCCCAGCGTATCTTTATACCCAGTTCTTCGGCTGCCGCATTCACAAAATCGCGAACGGTATATTGCACACCGGTGGCGATCACAAAATCATCCGGCTTTTCCTGCTGCAACATCAACCACTGCATTTCGACATAATCCCGTGCGTGCCCCCAGTCGCGCAGCGAATCCATGTTTCCAAGAAACAGGCATTCCTGCAGACCGAGCTTGATCCGCGACAAGGCGCGTGTAATCTTACGGGTAACAAAAGTCTCTCCTCGCACCGGCGATTCGTGGTTGAACAATATGCCATTACAGGCATACATCCCGTAAGCTTCGCGATAGTTGACGGTGATCCAGTAGGCATATAGTTTTGCCACCGCATAAGGCGAACGCGGATAGAAAGGCGTGGTTTCCTTTTGCGGGGTTTCCTGCACCAGCCCATAAAGCTCTGAGGTAGAAGCCTGATAAAATCGGGTTTTCTTTTCCAGTCCAAGGATGCGTATCGCTTCCAGTACGCGCAAGGCACCCAGCGCATCGGAATTGGCAGTATATTCCGGCTCTTCAAAAGACACCGCGACATGGCTCTGCGCCGCGAGGTTATATATTTCATCGGGCTGAACTTGCTGAATAATGCGTATCAGGCTGCTGGAATCGGTCATGTCACCATAATGCAAGATAAAATTCCGGTTGCTGACATGCGGATCCTGATACAGATGGTCGATACGGTCGGTATTGAACAATGAAGCACGGCGCTTGATACCGTGAACGATATAATCTTTTTTAAGCAGAAATTCTGCCAGATAAGCGCCATCTTGCCCGGTAATACCGGTGATTAATGCAACTTTACTCATATAGAATCCTTTTAGTAATTCGAGCGCCGCGCGTTATTACGCTAATAAACTTAAATAACTTCTAGTCAGGCATTATAATTCAAGCCATGCATCACAAAAGTCCCTTTTCACCAAACTTCCTGAAGCCATGTCTCCTGCAACGCTAAATATACCCAAAATATTGCTGATCAAGACCTCTTCGCTGGGCGATGTTTTGCATAACCTGCCGGTAGTAGGCGATATTCTGGGTCATTATCCAGAGGCGAAAATTGACTGGCTGGTCGAAGAGTCTTTTGCCGCGTTGCCCGGACTGCACCCGAAGGTACGAAAAGTTATCCCGGTTGCCCTGCGACGCTGGCGAGGTCAGTTGTTAAATGCCTCAACCTGGGAGGAAATTTCAAAGTTGCGCAGTACGCTGTCGACGTCAACTTATGATTTTGTAATTGATACCCAGGGTCTTTTAAAAAGCGCCTTACTGACGCGTCTGAGCAAGGGTATACGCTGCGGCTTCGACCGGCATAGTGCGAGAGAACCGCTTGCTGCCAGCCTTTACCAACGCACCTTTCAGGTCGCCAAAGCGCAACACGCCGTCGAGCGCTGCCGCCAACTGGCAGCCCAAGCGCTGGGTTACAGCCTGGATCAACCCGCCGCTTATGGGATAATCCCTCCAACCATTGCCCATCCCGCCTGGCTGCCCAGGCTAAATTATGCCGTGCTGCTGCATGCCACCAGTCGCGAGCATAAATTATGGGATGAGGCAAACTGGATCGCCTTGGGACATTATTTTCGTGATAGAAATATCATCAGCATTCTGCCCTGGGGCAATCGCGCTGAACAGGCGCGCAGCCAGCGCCTGAGTGCTGCCATTCCCGATGCGCTAATTCCGCCGCGCCTGAATCTGACTGAAGCTGCCGGACTACTGGGTGGTGCCAAGGCGATAATCGGCGTTGATACCGGCCTGGCTCATCTCGCCGCCGCGCTAGGCAACCCCACCATCGGCCTCTATACCACGACTAATCCTGCGTTGACCGGCCTGTATGCAGGCAATTGTGCAGTTAATCTAGGCAATATCGGCCAGCCACCCACCGTTAATATGGTATGCGATTGTTTACAAAAACTATGTTGAAACGACTCTATACCCTGTTACTTTGGCTGTTGTTGCCATACATAGGCTTGCATCTGTTATGGCGAGGCCGTAAGCAACCGGAATATCTTAAACATATTCCTGAACGTTTCGGTTTTTATCCGGTAAAAGTCAGTCGCCCCGTACTCTGGCTACATGCGGTCTCCGTAGGCGAGACCCGTGCCGTACAAAGTCTCATTGAAAGGCTGCTCGCTGCTTATCCGCAATGGCAAATTTTACTCACCCATACCACGCCCACCGGTCGCGCCACCAGCCTGCAACTTTATGGCGACAGGATACAGCGAGTCTATCTGCCCTACGACTTTCCGTTTGCGGTAAAGCGTTTTTTGCAGCATTTCAAACCACAACTCGGCATGCTGATGGAAACGGAAATCTGGGTAAATCTCATCGATGCCTGTCAAAATTCTGCAGTGCCTTTGTTGTTACTCAATGCACGCATGTCGGAAAAATCAGCTCGCAATTATGCCCGCTTTGCGCAGCTCAGCAAAACTGCGCTACTGGGGATTAACAGGATTGCGGCTCAGACTGAAAGTGACGCACAGCGCCTGAGCGCCCTTGGGGCACACCATGTTTGCGTGCTGGGTAATCTTAAATTCGACATCACTACCCCCCCGGCGATGCAGTCATTGGGTCAGCAGTTTCGGGCGCAGTTTGGCATTGGTCGCTTGATTTTTCTTGCAGCAAGTACCCGCGACGGTGAAGAAAAACTGCTGCTGAATGCCCTGCAAAACATCAATATTCCAGGACTGCTGTTGTTAATAGTGCCACGCCATCCACAGCGCTTTGCGGAAGTTGCAACGCTGCTTGAGCAGCATGGCATTGCTTTTCAGCATCGTAGCCAATTAACCGCTCAAGCGATTGCTCCTGAAATCAGGGCGGTGCTGGGTGACAGCATGGGGGAAATGGCTGCCTATTATGGCGCTGCCGATCTAGCCTTTATCGGTGGCAGTCTGCTGCCTTTTGGCGGACAGAACCTGATTGAAGCCTGTGCTGCCGGTGCACCGGTGCTGGTTGGACCGCACACTTTCAATTTTGCCGAAGCGACACAACTGGCGGTCGCTGCCGGTGCTGCCTTGCAAGTGCAGGACTGCGCTGGCTTGGTCAAGGAAGTGCAACGACTGCTGACTAACCCGGTGGCATTGCACGAAATGCATCGCCGTTGTGCCGGTTTTGTAGAATCTCATCGCGGCGCGACTGAAAAATCACTGCAAGTGATTCATTCCCTGTTGCAGAAACATTAAAATACTTTAGCCAATAAGCGAACAGGCCTGTACTTTAGGTTAAAATTAGCCAACTACTCTCGAGTATCATATTTATGCTATTACGCATTCACGTCGAGCAACTGCGCCTGGGTATGCATGTGCATGAACTATGCGGCTCCTGGATGGATCATCCATTCTGGCGAGGCGCTTTTTTGCTGGATAATCAACAAGACCTGCAATCCCTGCTGGCAACCAGTATCAAGGAAGTCTGGATAGACGATGCCAAAGGTCTGGGCGTTCTGACTGAGGCTGGGGAACCTGCGGGCTTGTCCGAGCAAATCGTTGCCGAAGAAGTCGAAGCTACGCTGGCAGAAGCGATCAGCAGCAGTAAATCCGTGGAACATACCAATGTCGCACAGGAAGCCGCGCGTGCCGTTAAAATTTGCGCAAAATCCAAAAAGGCAGTCGCCTCGATGTTCAGCGAGGCACGCATGGGCAAAGCCTTGAGTGAAGACGACGCGCTGCCTATCGTCGAGGAAATTTCGACCTCGGTGTTGCGCAATCCGGGGGCGCTAATCAGCCTGGCGCGCCTCAAGGACAAAGATGATTACACCTATATGCACTCGGTTGCGGTATGTGCGCTGATGGTATCTCTGGCACGGC
>CAIRBC010000120.1 GCA_903876685.1 uncultured Nitrosomonadales bacterium
ATGAACCGCTATTTTCACGATTCAGATTGCCTTAAAATAATTTCAAGCAATCACTGATATTTTCCGTTCAATGACCTGTGCATAAAACTTTAGCATCCGTTCAGCCATCACTGTCGCCGACCATTCCATCGCATACTTGAGTCCTGCCATTCCCAGGTTGGCTCTGGTTATCGAATCTCCCAGCAGCTTGATCACCTTGTCACTGAAGTCATCTTCACTGGCAATCCACACGCCGCACCCTTCACGTAATACTTCCTTGGTACCCATTTCGGCGAGCGAAATGATAGGCACGCCCTGTGCCATTGCTTCCAGTAAAACCAGACCCTGAGTCTCTGTTTTGGAAGAAAACACGAAGATTTCGGCGCAGTGATAGCAGCTATTGAGTTCACTGTGCCGATCAAGGTAGCCTATGAATAACACATTATCCGACAAGCCTGAACCCTGTGCTTCCTGTTCCAATTTTTCGCGTGCAGGTCCTGCGCCTGCGATCACCAATAACACCTTCGGCACAGCCTTGCGGACACGAGCGGTCATTTGCAACAGGAAGGAGATATTTTTTTCATGCGCCACCCGTCCGACAAAAAGTAACACGGGTCTATTTTGTGGAATCCCATATTTATCTCGAAACTCGTGACCCTTGCCTGGGATGAAGCTTTCCGGCTCCAGCCCTGTCGGGATGACTTCTGCCAAAGTATTCACACCATAAGCGCGCAACACCTCCAGCATGGGTTGCGAAGGAGACACCATGCCGTTCAGTCGATTACACTGATGACGGGAGAAGTGTCTGGCGGTGGCGCGTAACAAGGCTCTGGGTGCCAACGGAATATAATGATGCAAGTATTCCTCAAAAAATGTGTGATAGGTTTCAATGCAGGGAATAGCAAGCAGTTGTGATAGTTTTATGCCCAGGTAATGCGCGACAAACGGCGTCTGAATATGGATAAGCTGATAATGCTCTGCCCGCAGTGTTTCAAGATGCGCCATTACCCAGCCATATTTCATCAGCCTGTCTTCAGGATCAAAGGGCAGTTGGCGAGAGGGCACTCGTATGATGTCGCGATCAACCACTTCAGAACCCGGATATTCTGGCGCAATCAGATGCACCGTATGACCGAGCTGCGTTAATTCCTGCCTGAAGGTTTCTATCGAGGTTGAAACTCCATTGACACGTGGAAAATAGACGTCCGAGATATATAAAATTTTCATGGATAGTTTTGGTTGAGTCTCAATTCAGTAATACCAGCAACCAGACCAGTGCCAGATTCAACAGCGTGATCAGCACGGCAGCGCTGCCGATATCCTTGGCACGTTTGGCAAGCCGGTGATCGTCCAGTGAGATCCGATCCACTGTGGCTTCGATGGCGGAATTCAGTAACTCGACAATCAGCAGCAGCAATACGCTGCCGATCAGCAACGCACGTTGCAGATTCGAGATGTCAAACCAAAAAGCCAAGGGTAACAACAGCGCCGCCAACCATAATTCCTGACGGAAGGCGTCTTCATTACGATAAGCCTCCTCTATCCCCGCGCAGGAATAACCAAACGCATTCAGCAAGCGCTTCAGACCAGTCTTGCCTTTGTGTGGACTCTCCATAACTTCCCTCAATATTATGTGGCAACATCCTGAATGACAAGGTGGCTAATCAACTCCATACGTCCATCACAATGTTCGACAATTGCCGAACAGCTATCCACCCAGTCACCGCAATTGATATAGGTGATTCCCTCTACCTCCTTGATCATCGGCCAGTGTATGTGACCGCAAATCACCCCATCCACTTTACATCCGCGCGCATGATGAATCACGGAGTCTTCAAAATTAAAAATGAAACTGACGGCAGTTTTTATCTTGCGCTTGACATAGCCTGCCAGCGACCAGTACCCGTAACATCTGAAAGTTCTACGCAACCACGCAATATAAACATTCAAATGTACCAGCAAGGTGTACGATTTATCACCCAGCAAGGCTACCCATTTATGATGACGCGTCACCTGATCGAATTCATCGCCATGCAACAACAGATAACGGCGTCCATCGGCGGCAATATGGATAATTTCGTGGGCTACGACGATGTCACCAAACGAAGCGCCTATGTATTCACGCATCGCTTCATCGTGATTACCTGGAACGAAAAAAATTTTGTCGCCATGCCTGGCCCGTCGCAACAGTTTTTGCACAACGGTATTCTGTTCCGCGCTCCAGTGCACGCTGCCCCTGCTCATTGCCCATAAATCGACGATATCACCCAGCAAAAATATATTTTCTGCCGTATAGGTTTTCATGAATTCGAGCAGTCGGTTGGCCTGGCAAGCCTTGGTTCCGAGATGTATGTCCGAAAGGAATATTGAGCGTACCTGGATCATCAGCTGCTTCCGCGACAGTATGCAATGACCTCAACCCCTGCAAGGCTGTGGTTGTTCAATGCACCTGAAGAAAATTTAACTAATTTCATGCCGCAAGCATGACAGGCTAATGTTTTACTTTTATTACGCCGACCCACATTTTTGTGTGTGGGGTTAATCCCGCAAGTTCCCTGGAGTTGTGATCAGCAGATTTCTTGTTGCTTCATGAGTCTTTTTGATTATCTTCGTCAAAACACTAGACAAAGGTACACAATTTACGGCAAACTGCGCAAGTGCAAGATGACTATTGATAGCTTGCCGCTTTTTTATGCTGCCCTGAAGCTGGAAATTAGTGATCTGGAATCGCAGCATGATGAACGAAAATAACGTATATAAAGATGATATAAATATAATATAAAGATATTAGACTATAAATCCCATATGTTATATCTTTTGATTTGTATGGCATACACTGGCAAAATAACTTTCATCATTAATCAACCATTGCTTGTACATTGATAAATTTAAACTTTATGGGAGATTCCAGAGTCTTTTTCAGACAGGATTGAATCCTGTGCATCAACAATAGGGCTCTGTTTTGCAGGGTACGCAGGCGCGTCCTGCACATGAAAGTCCGGTATTAATTTTTAATGGTAAGTCAGTGCCTGTGCACTGAATAAAGGGGGCTTCTAAAAACTTTTCCTGTCTGGCCAAAGGTGCCTGGCAGGACATGGGCATATGAGGAGGCTTCATAATAATTTGTATTTAGAGGAGGATATTATGGATTTACGCAAGCTCAAGACACTGATTGATCTGGTTGAAGGTTCAGGCATTGCTGAACTGGAAATCAGTGAAGGCGAAGAACGTGTTCGTATCACACGTACAGTTGCCACCGGTCAGCAACTATATGCCTCGGCTCAGCCTGTTGCTCCGGCAGCTCCCGCTGCACCACAACCCCTTGCGCTTACCGTGGAGCCTGCGAAAATTGCCTCACCTGAAGGTCATGTAATCAAGTCGCCGATGGTGGGCACTTTCTACCGCTCGGCTTCACCTGGTTCAAAACACTTTGTAGATGTGGGCCAAACCATAAAAGTGGGCGACACCTTGTGTATCATCGAAGCCATGAAACTGCTTAATGAAATCGATTCTGATCAAGCAGGTGTCATCAAGTCCATTTTAGTGGAGAGCGGTCAACCGGTGGAGTTTGGTCAACCCCTTTTTGTTATCGGTTAATTACTGCACCTTACTAACATATTGGAAATCTACAGATGTTTGAAAAAATTCTAATTGCTAACCGAGGGGAAATTGCCCTGCGCATACAACGAGCCTGTCGCGAACTTGGCATAAAGACCGTTGTTGTGCACTCAGAAGCGGATGCTGATGCCAAATATGTAAAACTGGCTGATGAATCAGTTTGTATCGGCCCGCCGCCCTCATCGCTAAGCTACCTGAACATACCGGCGATTATCAGTGCCGCCGAAGTCACGGATGCACAAGCAATCCACCCGGGCTATGGCTTTCTGTCCGAGAGCGCGGATTTTTCCGAACGCGTCGAAAAATGCGGCTTCGTCTACATCGGCCCGCGCGCCGAAACTATCCGCCTGATGGGCGATAAGGTATCAGCCAAGAACGCGATGAAAAAAGCCGGTGTACCCTGCGTCCCGGGTGTCGACGGTGCCTTATCTGATAATCCGGCAGAAATCATCAAGACCGCACGCGCCATCGGTTATCCGGTTATTATCAAGGCTTCCGGTGGCGGAGGTGGTCGCGGGATGCGCGTAGTGCACACCGAAGCTGCTTTGCTGAATGCAGTCACCATGACCCGCAGCGAGGCTCAGGCAGCCTTCAATAACCCGATGGTTTACATGGAAAAATTCCTGGAAAACCCCCGGCATATTGAATTTCAGATTCTGGCTGACCAGCATGGTAATGCGGTTTATCTGGGTGAACGCGATTGCTCGATGCAGCGCCGCCATCAGAAAATTATCGAAGAAGCACCTGCCCCATTGCTTAATCTGCGGCTACGCAACAAGATAGGCGAACGCTGTGCCGAGGCCTGTCGAAAAATCGGCTATCGTGGTGCAGGAACGTTCGAATTCCTCTATGAAAACGAAGAATTTTTCTTCATTGAGATGAATACCCGCGTACAGGTCGAGCACGGCATTACGGAATTGATAACCGGCGTAGACATCGTGCAGCAGCAGATACGCATTGCCGCCGGAGAAAAATTGCCTTTCAGGCAGCGCGACATCCAGTTCAGAGGACATGCCATTGAGTGCCGTATTAATGCCGAGCACCCTTACAAGTTCACGCCTTCGCCCGGACGCATCACTTCCTGGCATGCGCCAGGCGGTCCTGGCATACGGGTGGATTCTCATGCCTATAATAATTATCTGGTGCCCTCGCACTATGATTCGATGATAGGCAAGATCATGGCTTATGGTGACACGCGCGAGCAGGCAATGGCACGAATGCGTACTGCCTTGTCAGAAATGTGGGTGGAAGGCATCGATACCAATATCGAATTGCACCGGGAATTGCTGCAAGATGCTGCTTTCATGAGTGGCGGCACCAGCATACATTATCTCGAAGAGCGTATTGCCGAACGAACTAAAGGAAAATAATGCCCTGGCAGACCCTGATTGTAGATACGGATGCAGCGCACGCCGAGGCGCTGAGTGAAGCGCTGCTACAACTGGGTGCCTTGTCGGTAGACTTGCTGGATGCCGATGCCGGCACACCGGATGAACAGGCTATTTTCGGCGAACCGAATGAACCGCCTCCCGGTGTTTGGCTACACAATCAGCTCAGTGCCCTATTCAATGAGGATCAGGATGTACCAGGCATTCTGGCTGTCGCTGCCAGCAACCTCCAGCTTGCGCAACTTCCACCTTACACTATTGAAATTCTGCCCGATAATGACTGGGTACGACTCACCCAATCCCAATTCGATCCGATTCAGATTTCGCCACGCCTGTGGATAGTGCCAACCTGGCATAGCGCATGCGATCCCACTGCAATCAATATTACGCTGGATCCGGGTCTGGCTTTTGGCACTGGCAGCCATCCCACTACCCGATTATGCCTGCGCTGGCTGGACAGTAACCTTAAAGGGGGCGAAACGGTGCTGGATTATGGCTGTGGCTCAGGCATACTCGCTATTGCTGCACACAAACTGGGCGCTGCGCGCGCCGTTGGTATTGATGTAGACTCACAGGCTATCATCGCCAGTCGCGACAATGCTGCCGCGAACTTGACACATCAGGTGGATTTTTACCTGCCTGAAGCCGCACCACCAGCGACTTATGCGGTGGTTGTCGCCAATATTCTGACCAATCCGTTACGAATGCTCGCCCCATTGCTGGCGAATGCAACTCATAAAGGAGGACAAATCGTGCTCTCTGGCATCCTGGAAACGCAGGCTACAGAAGTGATGGAGGTCTACAACCAATGGTTTGACCTGAATCAACCTATTTTCGAGGAGGGTTGGTCATGTCTGTCTGGGCGGAAGCGCTGAGATGAGCGGAACAACACTTTGTCCACATTGCGAAACGCGCTTTAAAATAGCGGATGATCAGCTCGAAGCACATCACGGCATGGTGCGCTGCGGCCAATGTATGCAAGCCTTCGATGCACTTGAAGGTTATGTATCTGACCAACCGCACCCACAGCTAGAATTGCCGATCATGGGTGGCTCTGACGCTCTAAGCTCAGCAGAACCTGAAGCTAAACCCGTGCCCGAGCCAGAACCAGCAGTCGAAGTCCTGACGACTCAGACATCCGCCATACTCGAGCAAATTTCCAGTGTCGCACAGCCCGAGATGACAGTAACGGATTCCAGCCCTACAGCAGATACCCAGACAGCCAAACCTCACCTTCTACCCGCAAAAGAACAACTAACGCTGGCCGAACAGGTCGCAATCCTGCATGAAGCCGATGAACAACCCGTTCCAGTACCTCCAAAAAAGCATTTCCCATGGCGCTGGGCCTCCGCATTTTTGATACTGTTATGGCTTGCTCAAGCGGCTTACTTCTTCCGCGTTGACTTGGCTGCGCGACTACCCGGCCTGAAGCCTGCCTTGGTTGACTTCTGCCATGTATTAGGTTGCAGCGTACCGCTACCTAAAAAAACCAACCTGATGAGCATCGAATCCACCGAACTGGAAGCTAACCCGGAACATGAGAACCAGATTACTTTAAACGCCTTGTTGCGCAACCGTGCCACCTTTGCGCAAGCTTACCCGAATCTGGAACTGACACTCAACGATATTCAGGACAAGCCGATGGTGCGCCGCATCTTCAAACCGGCTGATTATTTACCACCGCTGGAAAGTGAACAAATCGGCCTGCTTTCCAACCATGAACTGAGCGTAAAACTATATCTTAAAATTGCCGACTTCACTCCGACCGGCTATCGTCTGGCGCTTTTTTATCCTTAACGTGAAACACGCGTAGCGACTTACTCCCCCTCGCCCGCTTGCGGGAGAGGGATGGGGTGATAACCAGCCACTTGGTTGCTGTCTTTTGGCAACCTAGTGGAGTGGCTAGTGGGTTCATCAGGGAAACGGACATGGCGGTTTAATTACAAGGGGTGGCATCATTGCCATGTCCGTTAGACTTGCCGATTCGTGTCTCCACGCCGGCCTGAATGTTGCGGATATTGTTTTTATGTCGCCAAAACAACAGCAGGGACATCAGCAAACAAACCGCTACCCACTCGATCGGCAAACCCAGCAGAAACGCATAAAAAGGTGCACCAACGGCGGCTGCCAGTGCTGCCAGCGAGGATAACCTGGAAATGACCGCCACCAGCAGCCAGGTGAATAAAGCAGCCAGCCCTAGCCAGAGATTTAATGCCAGCAATACACCGAGCGCCGTCGCAACACCTTTACCCCCCTTGAAGCGCAAAAATACCGGAAACAAATGACCGAGAAATACCGCCAGCAAAACCAGCGCTATCTGCAACGCATAAGCCCCCTCGTGAGGGAAAAGCTGCATTGCCAAAAATACCGCCAGCCAACCCTTTGCCATGTCACCCGCCAGTGTCAGCACCGCCGCCGCCTTCTTGCCACTGCGCAACACATTGGTCGCACCGGGATTTCCCGAACCAAAACTACGCGGATCAGGCAGGCCAAACAGCTTGCATGATATGATTGCAAATGAAACGGAGCCCAACAGGTAGGCAATGATTACACAAGCCAGGGTCAACATCACGAATACCTTTAAATTATTTATACCAGGATTTTACGCGAATCTGACCAACACATAACGCGGATAATATTGAATGGACATTATTTTTTTGCGTGAACTCAAGGTCACCACGCTGATCGGCATCTACGAAAGAGAAAAACTCGTGCCGCAAACCTTGCAGCTCGATCTCGATATTGCCGTGCCGGACAGTCGCGCCTGCCACACCGACAATATTAACGATGCCCTGGATTACGCACAGGTTGCACTACATATACAATCAGTGCTCAGTGAAGGCCATTTTTCACTGCTTGAATCGCTTGCCGAACATATCGCGCAAATCATCCTGAAGGACTTTAACGCCCCCTGGGTCAAGGTTAGCGTCGCCAAACTGCAAGCTATCCGAAATTGCAAAATGGTAGGCATCTGCATCGAACGCGGGCAACTGAAATAGTCTCACTTTGCAAAGCCATTTGAGGCTTGACAGCAATTCATATACACTTACCTGACCTCTACCAAATTCGGGCATTTTTACTGAATAATCTTCAAAATGAGGCTGGAATTAATCAGGGATAATTTTAACGGAGAATATGCAAATGAAAAAAACACTACTGGCTGCGCTGCTTTTTGCAGCAGCGCCATCTTTCGCAGCTGATGTAATCAAGATAGCATTGACGGGTCCTTTCAGTGGCGGTTCTGCGCCGATGGGCACTTCCATGAGAGACGGTGCCAAGCTGGCTATCTCTGAAATCAATGCAGCAGGCGGCATTAGCGTTGCCGGCAAGAAGAAAAAAATCGAAATCGTCGAACGTGACGATGAAGGCAAGAATGAACGCGGTGCCTTGATCGGACAGGAACTGGCTTCGATGGCGGATTTGTCTGGTGTGATAGGTTCGGTGAACACCGGTGTAGTGCTGGCAGGCGACAAGCATTTGCAGGAAAAAGGCATTACCAAGATCATCACGCCTGCGGCTGGTTCTGCTTCGATGACGCAATGGAGCAAGGCTGGTGCAAAGGATGTGTCAATTTTCCGCTTCGCCGCCCATGACGGTATCCAGTCGGCGATGGTGGTTGAAGAAGCAATTAACCAAAAATTTACCAAAGTAGCGGTCGTACATGATGCAACCAACTACGGTGTATCAGGCAGGGATGATCTACTGGAGCAGATCAAGAAACAAGGTAACAAACTGGAAGTGGTCACGACTGAAAAATTCAATATCGGCGACAAGGACATGACTTCTCAATTGCTGAGCGCCAAATCCAAGGGTGCGCAGGCAATACTTATCTGGGGTATCGGCCCTGAACTGGCTGCCATTTCCAATGGTATGGCGAAGCTCGAAATGAAAATTCCGCTAATCGGCGGCTGGACACTTTCCATGTCAAATTACATCGACAATGCCGGCAAAAACAGCAATGGCACCATGATGCCACAGACCTTCATCGAAGAACCGATTACCCCCAAGATCAAAAGCTTTATCGAAGGCTATCACAAGACCTACAACGTAACGCGCATTCCTTCACCCGTTTCTGCAGCACAGGGCTATGATGCAGTTTACATTTTTGCGGCCGCCATCAAACAGGCGCAAAGCGATGACACCCACAAGATCAAGGAAGCGCTCGAAGATTTGCACGATCCAGTCAAAGGCGTAATCGCCACCTGGAAGCATCCTTTCAGCAAGTGGGATCCGACCAATGAGCAGACACATGAAGCCTTCCACCGCGAAGACACCGTGATGGGCAAGATAGTCGACGGGCATGTCACCTTCGCCAATGAAGCGGATCGCCAGCGCCTGATCAAGAACGCATCCAAGTAGTCAACCGGAGCCGGGGTGGGCATTCCCATCCCGCTCAATAACGTAATATTGCAGGAGCGGCTTTAGCCGCGATAAAGCGAATGAATTCTTTAATCATTGCCCAGATGGCGGTAAGCGGTGCCCTGATGGGTCTGGTTTATGCACTAATTGCCTACGGCTTTCAGTTGACTTTTGCTACCAGCAAAAGCATCAACTTCGGTCAGGGTGAACTGGTGATGTTGTCGGCTTTTTTCAGCCTCACCTTATTGAATCTGGGTGCGCCCTATTGGCTGATGATACCGGGCGGCTTGTTGTTCGGGGTGGTCATGGGGCTAGTGGTGGAACGTGCCTGTGTGCGTCTGACACTGGAACAAAAAAGTGAAGGCTGGATACTGCTCACCATTATATTCGGCTTGCTGGGCTTTTCCGCCGCCGAGAATATCTGGGGCCGCGATGACCGGCCTTTCCCCTCACCTATTTCTTCCGATGCCCTGCACATACTGGGTATTAACGTCACGCCTGTGGAGATTTCTGTCGCGATCGGCGTATTCGCGGTGATGGGCGTCATTGAGTTATTCAAACGCAAGACGCTGCTGGGCAAGGCCTTTGAGGCCGTCTCTGCTGACCGCGATGCCGCTGAGTTAATGGGTATTTCAGCCACCCATACCATCATGCTCTCCTATGGCCTGTCGGGAATGGTCGCGGCGATGGCCGGCATTCTCATCTCGCCGATTACCACGGTCGGCCCTACCATGGCTTCTGCGCTAATTCTGAAGGCCTTCTCGGTGGCAGTAGTGGCGGGTCTGGATTCCGGTTTTGGCGTGGTGGTGATCGGCATTCTGATCGGTGTGCTCGAAAGCCTGACCAGCTATTATCTGGGCAGCGGCTGGCGTGAGACCCCTGGTCTGCTGCTGTTGATTCTCGCGCTGGCGATACGTCCAAACGGCGTATTCGGCAAAGTCAGCATTCGCAAGGTTTAAAACTATGCTTAAAAGACTGATTTTTTTACGCGGTGCTGAAGTCATCGCCTTTGTGCTGCTGGGGTTGATTCCGTTGTGGGTGAGCAATTCCTACGCACTGGGCTTGCTCACGCTGCTGGCAATCTATGGAATTCTGCTGATCGGGCTGGACGTGACGGTCGGCTATCTCGGCCAGGTGAATCTGGCACAAGCCGCTTTTCTCGGTCTGGGTGCTTACGCTGCTGGGGTTTGCGTTACCTTGTTCGGCTTCGGCATATTTAGCGCGCTCGCCGTCAGTATGCTGATCGGGCTGACACTAGGCGCTCTGCTGGCATTTCCGGCGTTACGTCTGGAAGGCCCGCAGTTTGCGCTGGCTACACTGAGTTTTTCCGCACTCAGCACTACCGTACTCAATGAATGGGAAGGACTCACCGGTGGTGCACAAGGGCTTTCGCTGAACCGACCCGCTTTTTTCGGCCATGCGGTGGATGCGCCCGGTTTCTACTGGCTCTGTCTGATCCTGCTCGCGGTGGTATGGATGGCGATGCGTAACCTGCTTTCATCACAATGGGGGCGAGCCTTTGAAGCCCTGCGCGACAGCCCGATTGCAACCGATGCGATGGGTGTAGGCACTTACCGGCACAAGGTCGCTGGCTTTGCCTTCGGTTCCTCGCTGGGTGGACTGGCAGGGGGGCTCTATGCCTTTAATTTTCAATATTTGCAACCGCAGAGTTTTACCTATGATTTGATGGTGATTCTGCTGCTGGGAGTCGTTCTGGGCGGTCGCAAAAGCCTGTGGGGTGCCTTCTTTGGCGCTTCGCTGATCGTGTTACTGCCCAATCTGTTATCCAATCGCCTGTTATTTGAAATCGTCGCTGCTCTGGGACTGTTACTGGCTTTAGTCGTCGGCTTGCGCAGTTGGCTGAGTAAACATCAGCTGCAATTCCAGGCGGTCGCGCCGATCATCGCGATGGGTATGCTGGTGATTGGTGGTTTTATGGTTGAAAACACCGAAAACTGGCGCAAGGCGATTTTTGCGCTGATGCTGTTTTCGGTAGTAGTAGGTCTGCCTGATGGCATCATGGGTTTTGTGGCGCGCTATCTGACGCAATTGTTTCGCATCGCACCACCCGCTCTGCCGCAAGCCTCCACACTGGATAGTGTCCTGCCTGCAAAGGCTTCAGACGGTGCGATACTGCTGGAATTGCAGAATTTAAAACGCTATTTTGGCGGCGTCAAGGCGGTTGACGACGTTTCCATGCAAGTGCATTCAGGTGCGGTACACGGCCTGATAGGACCGAATGGTTCAGGCAAGAGCACTGCGGTGAATGTCATCTCCGGTCTGTATGCGCCTACCGAAGGCAAGGTTTTGCTGCATGGCAAGCTATTGCCGAGCGGCAGTCTGTTCAAGGTGGCCAGGGCAGGTGTCTCGCGCACCTTCCAGAATTTGCAATTATTCGGCGAATTATCTGCACTGGATAACGTCATGCTGGCGTTGAAAGATGCTTATCGCGTCCCTTTACCGCTGGTTTTGCTTGGTTTGGCAAAGTCTGAAGAAATTTGTGCACAGTCCGATGCACTGGCCTTGCTGCAACTGGTCGGTCTGGAGAAGCAGGCCAGGGTGCATGCAAAAGACCTGACCTATGGTTCGCAGCGTTTCCTGGAAATCGCCCGCGCACTAGCGCGCAAACCTGAATTGCTGATACTCGACGAACCGGCAGCGGGTCTGGCGCATCCTGATGTAAGTGTACTGGTTGCCATCATCAAGTCCATCAAACAGCGCGGCACTACCATCATTCTGATCGAACATCATATGGATGTGGTCAGCGAATTATGCGATACCGTGACCGTGGTCGATGGCGGGAAAATCATTGCCGCTGGCACGCCAGAAGAAGTTAAACGCGACCTCAAAGTCATCAAGGCTTACCTCGGGGTTGCCGATGAAGCGCCGCTTCAGGCTTAATCAAAGGAAATTCTTATGCTGCAAGTCGAAAATCTGCGCGCGGGATATGGAGCCAGCGAAGTGCTGGTCGGGGCTTCCTTGCATGTCAAACAAGGGATGATCGTCGCACTGATCGGTGCAAATGGCGCCGGCAAGACCACTACCATGCGCGCCATCTCAGGCATGATCAAACCTACCCAGGGTACCGTTTTGCTCAACGGCAAAGCGGTGCAGGGCATGAGCGCCTCGCAGATAGCCAGGCTCGGTCTGGCGCATGCGCCTGAAGGCCGGAAAGTATTTGGTCCCTTATCGGTAGAAGATAATCTGTTGCTAGGCGCTTATCACCGGCTACCGGGATTTCTGGGTTTTCACGCCATGGCAGCCCCTGACCTGGAAAAAATCTATAACTTGTTTCCACGCCTGCGCGAACGCAGGTTGCAAGCCGCCGGTACCCTATCCGGCGGTGAACAACAGATGCTGGCGATAGGTCGCGCGCTGATGGCCGACCCGAAGGTGATCCTGCTGGATGAACCTTCGATGGGTCTGGCACCCGTCATTGTGCAGGAAGTTTTTGGGATACTCAGGCGCCTCAAGGAACAGGGCATCACCCTGCTGCTGGTCGAGCAATTCGCCAAGAGTGCGCTGGAAGTGGCTGACTACGCCTATGTGATGGATCATGGTCGTATCGCCGTGGAAGGAACTCCGGCTGAGTTACACCGGAACGAGAAGGTGATTGCAGCGTATCTGGGTTAACCCTATCAAACCCTCAAAATCATCTTCATTTTTTGCACAAAACTGGGTTTGCCAGACAATTAGTCATTGAGACACGGTAGCCAAATTCAATTCTAATATGACCAGATTTTATCGAAATCGAATTGAATTTTACATTTTCCTAAATCAAATTCGATTTTTTCTCTACGAGCATCAAGGTGCTTGTGGTAGCGCCCGTCCTGTAAGCGATACACCTTGGCAAAGTTTTCGTTCGGATCAACAATCACGTAGTGTTGTACCCCTTCATTTTCATATAGCTTGTATTTGGTAGTTTGATCTTTCTGCGCAGTGGCTTTAGAAAGAATTTCAAAAATTAAAACGGGA